>NZ_JAUBTN010000016.1:0-113927 GCF_036705055.1 Microcoleus sp. CZ3-B2
GGGAGAGGGGGAGAGGGGGAGAGGGGGAGATTGGGAGAGGGGGAGATTGGGAGAGGGGGAGAATTAGGAAAATCTTCCTTTATTCTCCCGACTCCCAACTACTGACTACTGACTACTGACTACTGACCACTGACTCCCAACTACTGACTATTGACTACTGACTACTGACTACTGACTACTGACTACTGACTACTGACTACTGACTACTGACTACTGACTTCCTTCTTAATGTGCCCAGAGAATCACACCAGCTTCATAGGGGCTGCTGAGATTGTCGTGCTTCGGCAAAACGCGCAAGGACAAACCTTGTAAACCGCTAGAAGTATAAGTAATGTCAGCCGTATAAAGGCTAGCATTGTGAGAATCTTCTCCCAAATACTCCATTACCACCGGCACGCCGCCGACAATATCGCCGTTAGCATCAACCGAACCTTGATAAAGTTCCACTTGCACATCCGCAGGCGTCAATCCCATCAGGTTGATGCGAGATTTAACCGCGATCGACTGATTGACCTTAACTTCCTTATCCTGGGAAATATCAACAGCCTCAATCTTAATGTCGTTCCACTTCGCGAGAACGTGCTTCTTCCAGTGAGACAATTCCTTCGCCGGAGCACAATTATCCGAAGTCATGGTGTGGAAGCGATCGCTCACGGGGAAATAAGCCCGCCGCGCGTAATCCTTCACCATCCGAGCTGTATTGAAGAAAGGACAGTTCAAGCGAATTGAATCCTTCATTTTCTCCGTCCAACCGCGAGGAATTCCATCAGCATCTCGGTTGTAAAACAGCGGTACAACTTCCTTTTCCATCAAGTCGTACAAAGCATTGGCCTCAACCTCATCCTGATACTCAGTATCTTCGTAAAACTCCCCATGTCCGATCGGCCAACCGGTGCGAACATAATCCGCCTCATCCCACCAACCGTCAAGAATGCTCAGATTCGGCAAACCATTCATCGCAGCTTTCATCCCGGAAGTACCCGAAGCCTCGCGGGGGCGGCGGGGCGTATTCAGCCACACATCGCAGCCAGATACCATCATCCGAGCGACGTTAATGTCGTAATTCGGCAGAAACACCATCGAATTGATAGTTTCGTGTTCGCGGATGAAGTGAACGATATCCCGAATCAATTCCTTACCCGGAATATCCATCGGGTGAGCCTTCCCAGCAATCACAAACTGCACGGGGCGGTTTTGATCCCGCATGATCCGCATAATTCGATCGACATCGCGCAAAAACAGCGTCGCCCGCTTGTAAGTAGCAAAACGGCGCGCAAACCCGATCGTCAGCACCTTCGGATTGAGAGCCTCGCGCGCGTATTCGATTTCGGTTTGAGCCGCACCGCGCTCGCGCAAGGTCTTTTGCAGCCACTCCCGCGCGAATACCACCAACTCCGATCGACAGCGTTCGTGATTCCGCCACAATTCCTCGTCAGGAATCGACGAAATTCTGTCCCACAGGCGATCGTCCTTGCGAGTCATTTCCCACTCCGGGCCAAGGTATCGATCGTACAATTCCTGAGTAGACTTCGCCACACAACTGCGAGCGTGTACCCCATTCGTAATCGAAGTAATCGGCACTTCTTCTTGAGGTAAACCCGGCCATAACCCCTGGAACATCGGGCGCGACACCACACCGTGCAAAGCCGCCACCCCGTTGACAAAACTCGACATCTTTATTGCCAAAATTGCCATATTCAGAGGTGCGGACAAATCGCCAACATTCTCTCGGCCCAACGCCAGAAACTCATCTTGCGACAAGCCAAACATCTTGGCATATTGACCCAGATAGTGCATCACCATATCCGGCTCGAACAAGTCAAACCCAGCAGGCACCGGCGTGTGAGTCGTAAACATACTGCTCGAAATCACCACCTGTTCTGCTTCCACGAAACTCAGGTGATATTCCTCCATCAGCATCCGAATCCGTTCCAAAGCCATGAAAGCCGCGTGGCCTTCGTTCATGTGATAAGCCGTGACTGTCAAGCCCAGGGCCTTGAGCATTTTCACGCCACCGATGCCCAGCATGATTTCTTGGTGCATCCGCAGAGTTTTGTCTCCGCCGTACAGTTGGTCGGAAATATCTTGGTCGTAGCGGCTGTTAGGTTCAATATTTGTATCCATCAAGTACAAAGGAACAGTTCCCACTTGTACTCGCCAAATCCGCGCGTACACCTTGCGGCCTGGATAGTCTACCTCAATCCGCAATTCCGAACCGTCGGGATTGCGTTCTAGGTGGAGCGGCATATTGTAGAAATCGTTCAGCGGATAGCGTTCTTGCTGCCAGCCGTCGGCGTTGAGATACTGCGAAAAATAGCCTTCTTGGTAGAGCAAGCCCACGCCGGCTAAGGGCAAGCCCAAATCGCTAGCTGATTTGAGGTGGTCGCCTGCGAGCACGCCCAAACCGCCGGAATAGATTGGTAGGGCTTTTACTAAGCCGAATTCCATCGAAAAGTAAGCGTAGCATTCCTGGCGCTCTGTACCGCGCTCTTTGCGATACCAGGCGCGGTTTTTGAGATAATCGTCCAACTGCTGGGCGGCTCGTTTCATTTGGGCAATGAAGCCGTCGTCTTCCGCCATTTCTTGCAGTCGCTCTTGGGATATGGTTCCCAGCATCAGTACCGGGTTTTGGTTGCTGGAGTCCCACAGGTCTCGATCGAGGCGGCGGAATAAGTCTTTGGTGTCAACGTTCCAATCCCAGTGCAAGTTGTAGGCAAGTTTGCGTAGGGGTTCGAGAATTGTCGGTAACGAGGGCGAAACGTTAAATGTGCGAATTGGCTGCATAGACTAGGCTTTTATGTTGGAGTAGCGATATTTTCCTCTGTCTTTAGCCGCAAGTCCGTGATTCTGCACACTATTTTAAGTTTTTAAGTGGCGCGGGCGATCGATCGCACTCTTCCGGGCGCAGTTGCAACCGCGTCGATACCAACAAAACCCACCTCCGTGGGTTGAAGAAGACCCGCCGTCTTTTTCAACCGTCTCAACCGCTATTGACCAATGCTCTGATTTGCGATCGAGGACGATCGTCACAAAAGAGGATCGCGCGCGCGTGCGGAATGCGAGTCCGCTCCATAAAAGCGGACTCGCATTCCGCACTAGCAAGCAATTTTAGATAGGTAAATTGACCAGACACTATACGACTACTGACTACTGACCACTGACTACTGACTACTGACTACTGACTACTGACCACTGACTACTGACTACTGACCACTGACTACTGACCACTGACTACTGACCACTGACCACTGACTACTGACTACTGACTACTGACCACTGACTACTGGCAAATTATGCAATTTTGACTTTCCGCAACAGAGAATTTACCAAAAGTTTACTAGCATCGCCGGCCGAGAGCGCCTTGCTAAAATAGTGACCCTGAATTTCTTGACAGTGGAGCGATCGCAAACAATCCAACTGCTCTTTAGTTTCTACTCCCTCTGCTACCACGCTCAAATTCAAATCTCGACCCAGCGTCGCTACAGCATTGGCGATCGCCCGTTCGGACGGATCTGTCGTCAGCCCGTTGATAAAAGATTTGTCGATTTTTAAGATATTCAACGGAAACTTTGTGAGATAACTTAGAGAACAATAACCCGTGCCAAAATCGTCCAGCACAATCTGCACTCCCATATTCTGCAACTCCCTCAGAACTTTTGTCGTATAATCCACATCTTGCATCGCTGTACTTTCGGTAATTTCTAACTCTAAATACTTCGGTTCTAAACCAGTTTTTTTCAAGCAGTTCGTCACCATTTCCACTAAATTAAATTGCTGAAACTGCCTGGCCGAAAAGTTGACTGCTACCCGCAAATCAGGTTGCAAAGCATCCTGCCAAGCTTTATTCTGAGTGCAGGCAGTTTGCAGCACCCATTCCCCAATAGCTACAATTAATCCGTTGTCTTCTGCCATCGGAATAAATGTAGCGGGCGAAACTAAACCTAATTCTGGATGGTGCCAGCGCAGCAGGGCTTCCATACCCTGAATTTTCCAAGTAGTGATATTGACTTTTGGCTGGTAGAAAACCTCAAATTCTCCCTGTGCTAATGCTTCGTGGAGCCTGTTTTCCAGAGTCAGCAATTGGCTGCCTTGCGGATTGATTGTTGAAGTATATAACTGATAGTTATTTCTTCCCATGTCTTTAGCGCGGTACAAGGCCGCATCGGCATTTTTGACTAAAGTTTCGGCATCTTCGCCGTCGTTGGGATAAACGGCAATACCGATGCTGCTGCTGACGTGAAACGGCTGTTCTTCTAGTTTAAAAGGGGGCTTTAAATAGTCAATAATTCTTTGAGCTGTTTTAACTGCATCTTCTAAGCAATTGAGATCGGGAAGCAGTACGGTAAATTCGTCGCCTCCCCACCGGGCTACCGTATCAGTCGATCGCAAAGTGTCGCTGATCCGTCCGGCAAAACTTTCTAAAAGGCGATCGCCCGCAGCGTGACCTAGTGTATCATTAATTTTTTTGAACCTATCCAAATCTAAAAACATCACAGCCAGCATTTTTTTATTTTTTTTAGCTTGTCTTAATGCTGCCGTCAGTCGCTCGTTAAAAAGTATCCGATTCGGTAAACCCGTGAGTTGATCGTAAACCGCTTGATAGCGAATAATTTCTTCAGCTTGCTTGCGCTGAGTGATGTCCATCATCGTACCGATCGCCCTTACTGCTTTGCCACTTTCATTGCGGATGATGTACCCGCGATCTAACACAAAAACATATCCCCCATCTGCACGATGAAAGCTATATTCCTCCGACCAAAATTCAGCATCAGATTTCATTGTTTCGTTGAAGCTTGACATCACTCTTTCCCGTTCTTCGGGATGAATGTTTTGCCACCACAAGTCAAAGTCTATCGTCTGAGTATCGTTGAGTTTGTATCCAAATACTTTTTCAAACTCTTCGCTCAACCAATACTCATTTTTTGACAAATTGAAATCCCATACTGCATCATTTGTGGCCCTAGTCAGCAGGTGAAAGCGTTCTTCACTTTTGCGGAGTTTTTCTTCAGATTGCAAGCGTTCCGTGACATCTCGAAAGCTGAATACTCGACCAGTAATTTTGCCTCCGGTGTGCTGGGGTAACGAGTAACGCTCGAAGATTCTGCCATCTTTAAACTCAATAATATCGTAAGTTTCAGCCGCCGGACGATCTGACCATTCTTTAGCGCGGTTGACAAAGATTTCCGGGTATTTTAACTGGTTGATTCCAAACTCCAAAATTTGGTTGTGATCTCTCGAATTTAGTAGAACATCTGGCACCTGCCACATTTTGGCAAACTTGCGGTTAAAGCTGACAACTTTTCCCTCGCCGTCAACCGCCAGAATACCGTCAGCAGTAGATTCAATGGTTGCTTGAAGCAACGAAAGAGATGTTTCTAATTCTAACTCTGCTAATTTGCGATCGCTGATATCAAAGACTGTGACTAATATTGACGGTTTTCTCTCAAATTTAATAATATTTACAGTTGCTTCTATCCAGCGTGATTCTCCGGTTTTTGTGATAAATTTTACTTCATATTTTGAGCCTGCCGTTTCTCGCGGATGGCGGGATTTACCCCATTTTTTAACTATTTCATGAAAATCTGGATCGATCAAGTCATATAAATCCAACGCTAGCAATTCTTCCCGACTATATCCAGTGAAAGCTTCTGTCTGAGAATTGACATAACGCAACTGTCTGCGCTGATAGATCAATGCAGCAGCATTAACAGTTTCTATCAGTTGCCGAAACTTTTTTTCACTGCGCCGCAAATCTCTTTCAGCCTGCTTGCGATAGGTAATATCTTGTGCTACATATAACTTGCCGCTAACCTTACCTTTGCCATTCCGAATAATTGAAATAGAAAGCAGCACAATTATTTTTTTTCCATGTTTGGAAATATAAATTTTTTCGACATTGCGAACAGAATCTTCGGTCGTTAAATTTTCTAATTCTAACCCCGTTGGCGGCGCTTCATTTTTATGAAAAAGTCCGGCTATTGGTGCGCCTAACAACTCTTTTTTTGAGTATCCTAAAAGTTGACAAGTAGCTTGATTTAACGATAGGATACGACCGCCAGGGGTAGTCGCAATTATCGAGACGCTCATTTCCTCGCAAATATCGAAGGCGTATTCGGCAGTTTGCTGCAAATCTTGGGTCATTTTAGCAATAGTATCTCGGATATCCTGTTCTTTTGGTAGATGCAACAATTGATATGCTGCTGTTAGCTTGTTCTTGTCTGTTTCAGGCTTCGATTTAATTAACCCGATCGCCTGAGATAACATACCTACCCCATTCATCCTGATTAATAAAAAAATTGACCCCAAAATAAAAGCCAGATAATAATCAATAATTTTAAAACTTAAAATAGGCTCTTTTTGAGGATTTTCCTGAGACTGTATAAAATTGTCGCTTGGTTGAGCGATCGGTGCTATTGGGGATGATTGAGCCCCAAATAAGTCAGCCATTGCAGAATTAGCGCCAGATGCCGATCGCAAATAGCTAATTTTGTCAGGCGCTACCACACTTGCTTCTACAGTACGATTTCCACCTCCATCCCCTACACTTAGCGGCAATATTTTTGCATTAATGCAACATTCCACACCAAACACAGCAGCAGTTAAGTATCCTAACATTAATTTACCAGTAATTTTCATGGGTTCCAATTGCTAACTTTAAAAAAATGCTTGACCGCCGTAAAAAATGTGAACAACTTGAACGTAACTGTAGATGCGACCCAAAAATATATCCGACCTTAATTTATTGTAATTGTGTCAAATAAATTTACGCAAGCAGTAATTTATTTGCATAACTAATTATAATTTGAATCATAATTAAAAAGCTGTCATCGGCCATTGTGCTACAAATTATCCGCCATTATGCCTAGACACTGACTGGAGCGCGCTAAAATTAGATAATTGTGGTGAGGAAGCGACAGAGATTTGTTATAAAAATAAACAACAGGACTGACGCACGGATGCCTATAAACCGGATTTCGGCGGCGCGGTAACTGAGCGGAGTCGAAGCTCAACCAGCAATTTTTTCACGAAAATATTTTAGTTGCAGCCCCCAGCCCCGATCTAAAACCAAGCGATCGGACTTCCTGTGCGTCCAGAAATCAACAATTAGCTTAAAATCGATGCAGAAATCCACTAATTGAACCAATGAGTCAGACAATCCCAGAACTCCAAACAGAAGTCCGCCGGCTGCAAGCAGAAATTGCCACCCTGCAAGAGTCGCGGGACAAACTTTCTTCCCAGCGCTCAGAGTGCCGAGTGACAGTCAGCTTTCCCAAAAATAATACTCCTGAAGCCATTGCCGAGTTCCATCAGCAAAATGCTGTCTTTGGGGAGCAATGGTTGCAGCAAATTCAGGAGATTGACCGAGAAACTCAAATTATTGAAAAGCAACTGCAACAAAAACAGGCGGTACTCGATTACAAACAAGGCGAACTAGACAAATTGCTAGCCGGACAGCACTGGCAAGAAGTAGAAAACAACGTTCACACCGGAGAAAAGCGCTTGCAAGCACAAGCTCGCAGAATTAATCAAGCAGCAGCGCAACTAGAGGCAGAAATTCAAGCTTTAAAAGCACTGTACGACCAACTAAATCCCAGTTATTCCGAGTGGTTTCAACAACCAACTGAAATTGTAGAATTTTCCGCAAAAACTATTCCCTACGCTTGGTCTAGCAGTCATAGCTTGATATTGGGAAACAAGGAGATTGAATTGGATAAAAAATAGTTAAATATGGTAATATTTTAACGTAAATTAGTATCGTTGAATATCGCCATTGTCGAATTACTCAATAAGTGTGAAACTTCCGATGTCGATATTTAAATGGTTGGGAACATCTCAGTTTTTACTCGTTACCAGGCTCTGCCTGGTAATGCAGGTTCGGAGGCTCTGCCTCCCTAATCGTTTGCTCGTTACTCGTTACCAGTTCGAGCGAAAGTAACGCAGATCCAGAGGCTCTGCCGACCTTTTTGGGTGCGGAGGTATAGCCTGGAAGTTAATTCAGCAACGCCGGATTGCTATACAGTTCGCGCGTGCGAAACAATATTATCGTTGTCAATCTACCAGACATGATATTAATGTAAAATATAAAATAAAACAGCCTAAAATTTTAAATAAACTTACTGATGAAACAATTGATTTGGATAGCCCTATTTATTTTGGTTGCGCTGGCGGCTGTGGGTTGGGGTTCTGGTTCGTGGCAGCGGTTATCGGCAGTACCGGAAGTGTCGGTAGTGCGAGCAACCGACACTTTCCAAAACCCCTCTCCACCGCCGCTGACTGTTGAAAAAAATGCTGTACTCGCGCCCCAAATTGACAGATCTCGGTTATGGAAACACGTCGAAAATCTAGTAGGAGAACGCGATAGAGAAGAATCTCGCTCTTTTAGTAGAGACTACATTTCCCAACAATTGCAAACATCAGGATTTTTGCCAGAGTTGCAGCCGTTCGATGGCGGAATTAACGTCTTTGCTGAGAGAAAAGGTACTGACTCAAATGCAGGTAAAATTTTAGTTGCGGCACACTACGATACTGTACCGAAATCGCCAGGGGCTGACGACAATGCGACGGGAGTTGCAGTAGTTTTAGAAGTAGCAAGATTGCTTGGTTCTCGTCCCACTCCTCGGACATTACAAGTAGCATTTTTTGACAGGGAAGAACTCGGACTTTTAGGCAGTTTATCATTCACCGGTAGCGCGGCGCGGTTAAAAAATTTGCAGGCAGTGGTAGTTTTAGATATGGTTGGTTATGCCTGTCGCACGTCTGGGTGTCAGCAATATCCCGAAGGGTTGACGGCGCAACCTTTTCTAGAAGCATCGGGGGTAACTTCTCCCGACAAAGGCGAGTTTATTGCTGTAGTTGGGGATGCGGAACATCCGCTGCTGTTGAAAACTTTTGCTGAGTCGGGAAACGCCGATTTGCCGCCAGTGGTGGCGCTGCCGGTTCCTCTGAAAGGGTTGCTGACTCCTGATGTTTTGAGAAGCGACCACGCTCCTTTCTGGTATAAAGGAATTGGTGCTGTGTTGGTGACGGATACTGCAAATTTGCGATCGCCCCACTACCACCAGCCTACTGATACACTAGCAACTATCGATCGACCTTTTTTCACCGGTTCTGCTCAAATTGTGGTTAATGCCACAGCTAAATTATTAGAAATTCAATAATTGGTAATTGGTAATTGGCAATTGGTAATTGGTAATTAGGTTATTTCCTTCTTCCTTCTTCCTTCTTACTTCTTACTTCTTCCTAATTGAGTGATGAATGATAACCTTCGCGAGCTTGGACAGCACTGATGACTAATAACCAATAACCAATAACCAATAACCAATAACCAATAACCAATAACCAATAACCAATAACCAATAACCAATAACTAATAACTAATAACCAATAACCAATAACTTTTTCTTAATGACTAACAAAGAAAGCTTAAAACGGCATTTACTGCAACTAGACAATCGAAGCTACAAAGCTTACAAAGAGATTCAAGGTAGCTATAACTTTGATGAATTTACATTGATTATTGATTACGTACAGGGAGATCCCTTTGCCTCTCCCAGTAAATTTAGAGTCATAGTTCCGCCAGAAATTGCTCGAATTCCCCACGAACTTTTTAAATCCCGCAGTCGAGAAATAGCCCTGCGAGATTACCTAACTCGCCAGTTTGACAAAGCCACATACAGCAATAGCAGCAAGCGCGGCACTGGCAAAAGCGGTTTGATTGCAGTGACTCGCTTCGGACAAGAAGTTTTAGAACGAACTGCCGCATTTATTATTTCCTCAACAGCATCAGATATCGCAGATTTAGGAGGAGTTGAACTGCGATTTGTTGTGGGACTTCCCGCAGGCGGACGCAGTATTTTAGGGCAACAAGCTGCTGAAATGCTGTGCGAAGATATCCCGCGAATTGTCAGCCAATCTCTGAAATATTCTAGCTTAAATGCAGCGGAATGTCGCCGTCACGTTGAAACCGTAGAAGATGCTGACTGGCTGCGGCAGCAGTTAGCTGAAAAACAATTAGTTGGGTTTGTTGCTGATGGTTCTATTTTGCCCCGCCGCAGCGGTGTTGACAATCGCCCTTTGTTAAATGATGCTGTGGCTTTTGTGTCGCCGCCTTCGTTAAAAGTTGAGTTTAATTGTCCGAATCGCGGTGAGATTTCCGGTATGGGTATTCCGGCTGGCATTACTTTGATTGTTGGCGGCGGCTATCACGGCAAATCAACTTTACTCAGGGCGATTGAGTTGGGAGTTTACAACCAAATTCCGGGAGATGGTAGGGAATTTGTTGTGGCAAATTCGGCGGCGGTTAAAATTAGGGCGGAAGATGGCAGAAGTGTTGCCGGAGTGGATATTTCTCCTTTTATTGCTGGCTTGCCGCAAGGTAGAGATACGGCACAATTTTATACGGAAAATGCGAGCGGCAGTACCTCGCAAGCTGCTAATATTATTGAGGCTTTGGAAGTGGGGAGAATGCCTGTTTTATTGGTGGATGAGGATAGGGCGGCGACTAATTTTATGATTCGCGATCGCAGAATGCAAGAACTCGTCGCTAAGGATAAGGAACCGATTACGCCGTTTATCGATAAAGTTAAACAGTTGTATACAGATTGTGGTGTATCGACTATTTTAGTCATGGGGGGAAGCGGCGATTATTTTGATGTGGCGGATACTGTGATTTCAATGGATAATTTTCAAGCATATAACGTGACGGAAAAAGCTAAAGAAATTGCTAAGAAATACTCTATTAGTCGCGCTGCTGAAGGGGGGGGAAGTTTTGGTGAGATTACTCAAAGAGTGCCGATTCCAGCTAGTTTAGACCCTAGTCGGGGACGGCGAGATGTGCGGGTGAAGGTGCGGAATGTTGATGAATTGGCTTTTGGAACTGAGGATGTTGATTTGGGTGCGATCGAGCAAATTGTGGACAGCGGACAGTTAAGGGCGATCGCTGCGACTATGGTTTATGCTAAGCAGCAATACATGGACGGGAAACGCACTTTGTCGGAAATCATTGATTTGGTGATGGCAGATATTGATGGGCGCGGGATGGATATTTTATCTTCTTTTCCTGAAGGGGATTTTGCGATGTTTCGACGCTTTGAATTAGCGGCGGCAATTAATCGGCTTCGCAGTTTGTCTGTTGTTGCTAAGTAGACTTGCTTAATATAAGTATTGTTGTCCTACTTTTGATATGCTTACAAAGGTGATTGCAAAAAATGCTACTTAAATATGATAGGTAATATAGGACAAGCCACTGCGGTAGTGCCCTGAAGGAAAGGATCGAGATGATCGAACAAAACCGACTTCAAAGAAAAGTAGATATCTAGAGTGGTAAACTAGCATTATAATGATGCACAAAACGCCAAATAGAAGCAATATAATTTTCCAATTTCTTAGAGAAGAATAAGCTTTTTCTCACCAAGCTAGATACTCGTTGTCGAATGGTGCAATTGAAGCGCTCGATATAGCTCGTGGAACCACTATCTTTGTCTACACTATGATGACGTTTAAGTAGGTCGGCGCAAAAAAACTGAACTATGTTCAAATAAGTAAAGAAAGAGAATACATCTACCTACTTAACTCAATATATGGCCGCTAGATTAAGGGTATTCCTGACTCAACAACAAGACAACACTCTATTAGAACTGAGAATTGCGGAGGTTCCACAAAAAGTCAAAGATAGAGCAGAAGTAATTAGATTAAATGCACATGGCTGGTACGTTGAAAAAATAGCTGCTCATTTTAAGTGGACTCCACAAATAGTGAGAGAAGTTTTACATAAATGGTCGCATCTAGGCAGGGAAGGGCTTTGGGAATCGCCTGGTCGAGGGGCAAAACCCAAGTGGAAAGAGTCAGATATAGAGTTTTGAAAAGAATGCCTCAAAAACGAACCACGTACATATAACAGTCTTCAGTTAGTCCCGAAATTAGAAAAAGAACGTTCTGTTCAACTAAGTACCGACCGATTAAGACGGATACTAAAAAAAGGTTGATTTGGAAACGTTAGAGAAAAAGTCAGAACGGAAAACAAGACCCCATAGTACAAGAAACTAAGCAATCCGACTTAGATATGTTGTAATTAGAGGCAGGGACGGGAGGAATTGACTTAAAGTATTTAGATGAATCAGGGTACGAGTGCGTGGAGTGAACCTGGTTATACTTATTACCCAATCGGTGAGCAAAAACGGTTGGAACAAACTTTCGCGGCGTGGTCGCAGACTAAGTATTGTCGGACTTATTCAACCCTTAATCAGTTTTGTTTACGGTAAGCGTAATTGGGGGTGTTGATCGAAAGCTTATATCAAAATGATGGAACGAGAAGCCCAGGAAGCTGCGGAGATTGGACGACTGAGAGTAATCGTACAAGACAACGGCCTTGGGCACCGATGCAAAGAAGTCCAAGAGTTATGGCCGCCTTGGGAAAATCAAGCCCTATATATCTTTTTTTGCCCAAGTACTGTTCAGAAATGAACCCCATTGAATTGGAGTGCAACACATTAAAAAATATGAATTAGCTGCGACATTTGTTTGATAATGAGTTAGAGCTTGCCTAGGCCGTAATTCATGGAGTAGAAGTTAGACGACAAAGGGGAAACTACACTACACCAAGTCTTAAGTTTAACTCCAATTAGGTAACTTAATGTTTTATTATATAGATAGGTTTTTTCCAGACTACCTACTTACATTCTAAAATTTTCTCATCGATTGTGACACTGTTATCGCGCCCAAAAGTATTTAATTCCTCATTTTTTTTGATATTTGAGGTATATTTTACTTCATAAAAGACAGGCATAGTGGCCCAACAGCGGTTACAAAACCAACAAATTTTATTGTTTTCAATGTGCTGCATTAATGGATAACAACAACAAGGACATTCGTGCATTATCGTTTACCTCTATAACAAATTACGGAAAAAAAATTTTAGGAGCTGCTCTATTTCCCAGATAAAGATGAGTCGCACAGCGCAGCACAATTTCAGAATATAGAATCTTCTGGATGTCCTAACTTGGCGCAGGCTTTGCAGTGAATTTGTAAGCCGCGATTTCTCCTTCCAGGCTGAAATCACTACCTATCAAGTAGCGATCCCAATCGTACATTCCCTGAAAAATTAATCCATATATCGGATTGGGATAAACAGCAGAATCGTAACTGTCAGCGGATACCCAAAGCTGCCCTCGTTGAATATCGGCAAACATCTCTTGGGCGTTTTCATAACGCGCATAATTTGAAAATTGCAGATTTAAAGGCAATTGATGGAACTCATCCATCAGCCAATCACAGAGTTGGACGATGGTTTTCAGCAATCTCGGCTGGTTTGGCTTTCAGGTAGAGTTGCGCGAGGGTTTCTACTTGTTTAGATGCGGTTATCTTTGCTTTTTTGATAGCCCTATCATTACCCTCATAACCTGAGAATTACTTTTAGTCTGACAGTTTTTATTAGCAATTTCTATGAGCTAGCTCATAGTTATCAGAAAAAAAGATAAATTGGACAATCAAAAGCCAAGGCTGCTAGGGGTGATTTAACGGGAACATCTGGTGTTTTATTATAGTGCTGTCGCGAACTCGCTACTACAAATAAGTAAGGTTCGTAGCGCGGAATTAAGTCTGCAACTAAGGTTTTAAGTGGACTAAAGTCCGCACTACAAACGGTTTTTGTGAGGGTAATCGATCGCGATATTAGACGTTATGCAATATAGACTGTACGCGATAGTTCTAGCGACTGGGCATTACCTATTGGTGTCAAAGAATACTTGGGGGGCTGACTGGAAAGCCTGCAAAAAGCAGGCTTCTTAGGAGAGGACTATCATATGTATGGCAGCTATCAGCCTGTGGTTATACCGATTGTTTCCGGCGATATAACTAGCTTTCCAGTTATATCCATAGTTGCACATTTCAACACTTGATTAAAAGCTAATCCCCGAATTTTTAGCTCCCACCGAATGCCTTTTGCTTTCATTCTCTTGGCTTTTCGCATATCGACATCGGCAGCTTTTTGATGCAGCAGCAAATATTTCATCGCTGCTGTAGCTTCAACTTTTGTGGCAAATGCAATGTAGGTAATATATCCGCCGTCCCAGTGGTTGGCGTTGCGGATGCTGCTGATAGTCGCGACTCTCGGACTAAACTGGTTCCAGTAAAAGTCACTGTAGCCGATCGACTGTGTTTTTACTTGGAGTTTGTTTGCCATTTGACTTAACTCCTATAATCTTTGGTGCGGGATTGGCAGGATTAATTTGCTGCTGTTACTATTATAGCAAATTATTCACAAATGGGAATGGGGAATGGGGAATTGGTCATTGGTCATTGGTCATTGGTCATTGGTCATTGGTCATTGCTAGCAAATAACTGATGACTAATCACTAATCGCTAATCACCAATAACTAATCGCTAATAACTAATCACTAATAACCAATAACCAATAGCTAATAACCAATAACTAAAACCTCAATTCGTATTCACCAGTAACGCGATTGTCTCCTTGAAAATTAGTTGAACCTCTGAGCAAAATTTTGTCGCTCAATCGATAGCGCAAATTAAATTCGGTCGGCTGATTTGCTGACAAAACTCGAATGATTGATGCCGAAAGATTGCGCGTGATATCGGCTCCAACTTCTAAACCTATGCCGAGGGAACCGGCACCGGAAGCGCCCCCAGAACTGGAACTGGCTGTTTCTCCTTGGTTGCCTCGAATTCTAGTTGGAAATAACCGAAATTCCGTCAATCCTGTGGCGTTGGTAATCACCGATTGCAGGTTGTTTAATAAACCCGCACCGGCTAGATTTGCGATCGCCAGTGTACTGTCTCCCTGTCCCAATGTCTGCACGAAACTGCCGCCTAACAGCGCTACAATCTCTGTTTCCGATCGACTTGGAGAACTCCTCAACTCCAGATTTTCGGCTAACTGAGAAGCCCTTCCCTGCACTAACGCTTGAATTCGGACACTCCGCACGCTGCCGAAACTTGTCGGTTCGTCGGCTATTTCAGAGGCGACAGAAGTTCCCGGAGTGCGGAAGCGCGTTACTTCCTGTACCGAAGTTGCTAACCTCACATCCAGCGTCGGATCGAGTCCTTGTCCCGCTATAAAGGTAGCAGTTTGCGGGTATCCCTTATCAAGCTTAAACTGCGTTGTAAACAAATTCACCGCCCCCGAAGTCAACCGAATCGTACCCTCCGGGCGAATATCGTCTAAAGTTCCATTCACCGTCAAACCCCCAGTCGCCTGGAAACTCAATATCGGCGGACTCGTTACCCGCACTCCCCGGCCCAACTTCAGTTGCAAATCCCTGAACACCACATCAAAGGAAGGGGAAGAAGAAGCCGAAGCCGTGGAAGGAGAATCGGAAGGCGAAGGAGGGGCCGCAGGAGAAGACGGGGAATCGGAAGGGGAAGCTTGTGTCGCAGGAGAAGAGGGGGAATCGGAAGGCGAAGAAACTAACTGAGTTGCACCGCCGCCCGCACTTGGGAGAAATACTTCGCCGTCGTAGAGTTCAATGTTACCGCTCAAGCGCGGCCGAAAAGCCGTGCCCCTGGCTTGGACTTGACCGACTGCGCCACCGCGATACAACCCTCTGAGATTCAAGGCCAGCTTGTCGAGATTGACAGCCAAAGGATTCTCTGCATCGACATCGCCCTTGGTAAAGGGCACGGACAGGGGAATCACGCCCTGCGCCACAACTTCTCCCTGACTCAACTGTCCCCGAACTCCTTCTACCCGAATTCGATCGCCCTCAAAGCGCACCGTCCCAGTCAGCCCTGTTAGCGGTTCTGGGAAAGCCCTCGCCCGGACGGTAGCATTTTCAAAATTTGCAATTCCTTCCGCTACAGGCTCTTGCAGCGTCCCTCCGACACGAATTTGCACCTGTCCCTTGCCGCTGACCCAAGCAACTTGGGGAGTCAAGACATTAATAATTGCCAATCCTTCATTTTTCAAATTCGCCCTCAAATCAATTTGATTGCTGTCAGGTTTTACAGCAGCAAAGGGCAACTCAAAAGGCAAACTTCCCTGAACCTCAATCGGTTCGACTTGAGTCACCAAAGCGCTGCCACCAAAATTGAGGCGGGCGTTGCTGTAACTAAAACTGCCGTCGGCTTGTTTAATCGGTTCTCCGTTGAGCGTACCGTCAACCAAACTCAATTCTCCGGTGGCCTGCGGATTTTCCAAACTGCCGGCCAAGTTCGCCCGCAAATTCAAATTTCCGGTGACATCGACAAAGGGCAATTCTACCAGTTCGGCTAACTTTTCCACCGGCACATTTTCGATTCGCAACTGCCCGGATTGAGCTTTTTGACTTAGTTGTCCCGAAAAGCCGATCGTACTTTTGCCCGATCGAATTTCCAGAGGTAAAATAGTTAAAACCCCGTCCTGAAAACCACCCTCAATGCTGAACTTTTCAGCGACATATTGGCCCCACTGCCAATTATCGCCCTCAACATTAAATTTAGCTTGCACACCGGTTCGCAAAGAACCCGCGACAGCAATTTCCCCGCCAAAAGTCCCCTGCAATTGAGATAGCGGCGGCAATTTTTGCGATTGGGCCATCACCTCCTGCCGCTGCTGCAAAAGCACTTCAATTTCTGCCAAACGGCGCAACTGTTCGATTAACGGGGCTTCCGGTTCTCCGACTGCGACAGTTTGCACGTCGGCGGCGTTAGCGTAAACGGGAGGTTTGAGGCCTCTGGCTAAATCGCCTAAATTGAAATATTGTAAAGCGACTAAAATCTGCTGCAAGTTGCCCTGCTTGATGTTAACTTTCCCGGCAAATTCCGGGTTTGCGCCGGTTTTCACATTGCCGGAAATTAAGTATTCACCCGTACCTTGGCGGAAGATGCCGTTTGTCAGAGTGGCGCTGCCTCCTTCATAGCTAAATTCGGCTTGAAAACTATCACCTTTAATGTAGCCGATCGCCGGTTGGGCGATCGCAATTTGTCCATTTGCTTGCAAAGTCTGCGGATTTAACGGCATCTTCCAGCCCGGTACATTCACCTGTCCAGAAACCGTACCAGTTATCGGCCCCAAACCGGCATCTTTACCCGGCGACAGATTCAAAGCAGCGAGGGGAAAATCACTTAAATTCACTCGCAAAGTTTCTCCCTCAGTTTCGCCGCGGGCTACAGATTCCCCGCGTTTAACTAAGAAAGAAGTCGGCAGAAAAGATGAATTTAAAGCTAATTCAATTTTGTCGCTTGCGCCGGCCAAACGCAAGTTTACACTTTTATCGGAATTCGCACTCACAATCCCCGCCAGTACAGGATCGAATTCAACTTGATTTACTGCCAAATTCCGCACTTCCACATCGCCAACCAAGCTGAGGGCGGAGAGATTTCCGGTGAGGCGGCCCGTGAAATCGACATTGCCGCGAACAGGCTGATTTGTTTCTGAAGAATTGTTGACATTCCCTGCTTTCAAAAATGCCAACTGTTCTGTTGGTAAGGCTGCGAGGTTAAAATTGGAGAGTTTGATATCCAAATCCAAATTTTCAATTGAGGGCAATCCTTTACCTTCGAGTTCGACATTCACAAAACCGCTGGCGGTTAAACCGGGAGTTGCAGCTTTTTCTATTTCTACCCGCTTTCCGTCCCAGTTAAATACTGCGTCAAAAGGTTGTTTCAAAAACGGCAATTCGGAGATGCGGAAACTGCCGCCGGCGCGAACATTTTGTAGGGGCGGTGCCCCCGAAGCAGCGGCTATCGGGCCGGATAAATTGACATTGCCGTTAAATATGCCTCGCAATAGCGGGAGATTTTGGGCTTGGGAGACTAAACCGCTGGCTTGCAAGCTTTGGCGCTGGGCTTCAAAGGCTTGCTGGAAGCGACTTAAGGCAATTTGGTCGCCTTCGATTGAGGCGCGCCAATTCCCGGAGGCGGCGCTACCTGTGGCGTTGACAACTCCGCCGCCGTTGGCGAGTCGAATTTGTCCGTCGCCCTTGGCGGTGATGCCGTTGGCAGTTAAATTATCTACACTGCCTAAAATTCGGACTTTACCGTCGAGGGTGCCGGCAATTTCTGGCGGTAAATTGGCTGTCAGCAAACCTGTTTGTTTGAGGGTTTGTTCTAAGTTGCTGACTGTAACTCCGTTGGTTTCTAGCAATGCTTCTAAGTTGCCGTTTTCCAATGTGGCTGCAGTATCGATCGCCCCTAGTCGATCGACCAAAATTCGTCCTTCTGCTTTAGCACTAATTCCCTTGGCTGTCAAGTTATTCAAACTGCCCGCTGCTTCCAGTTGGCCGTTAACTCTGCCGTCAAATCCTTTGGGCAAAGTTGCCGTCAGGGTAAATAGTTGGGTATCGCGGATTGTTTGTTCTAAGCGGCTGAGAATAACTCGATCGGCATCAGCAAAAACTTGCAACCGTCCACCATCTAATTTACCTTTAAAGGCAACAGTACCGTCGGCAATATTGAGTTTGCCGCTGCTGTTGGCTGAAATATCGGCGGCGGTTGAATTGTTCAGATTTCCCGACGCTTGAATTTGATTGGATATTTGTCCGTCAAGGGATTTGAGGTTTTGGATTTTAGATTTTAGATTGTTGTACTGTTGATTTTCGGGATTGAATGCTGAAGCTACATCTAACAGCGGCAATCCTAAATCTACCAGGCGGCTGATGGAAGTGCGATCGGTTTCTGCGATTCCTTGCCAAATTCCCTCTGCCAATTCTCCTTTAAAATTGACATTGCTGCTGGCAAGATTGAGTTGGCCTCTGCCGCTGGCATTGATGCTGCTAGCGGTCAAATTGTCAAGACTTCCCGCTGCGGTAAACTGACTAGATAGCAGTCCATCAATCGATTTGAGATTTTGGATTTTGGATCTTAGATTGCTATATTGTTGATTTTCGGGATTGAAGGCGGAAGCGACATCTAACAGCGGCAATCCTAAATCTACCAAGCGACTGATGGAAGTGCGATCGGTTTCTGCGGTTGCTTGCCAATTTCCCTCTGTCAATTCTCCTTGCAAATTAACATTGCTGTCAGCAAAATTGAGTTTGCCGTCGGTCTTAATATTGATGCCGCTAGCGGTCAAATTGTCAACATTTCCCGTAGCTAAAACTTCACCTGTTAGCTGTCCGCCCAAGGATTTAAGATTTTGGATTTTGGATTTGATATTGTCGAGATTTGCTGAGGATTTTAGGTTGAAAAACGGTAAACCAATATCAATTAATTGATTGACAGCAACTCGTTCTGTATTGCCATAAGCTTGCCACCTGCCGGATTCTAGTTTGCCACGAACATTAACAATACTGTCAGCAATATCTAGTGTTCCTTTGGCGTTAGCAGCGATCGCATTCAAACTCAAATCGTCCAGAGTTCCCGCAGCCTCGGCGGTTCCGCTGAAAAAACCTGTTAATTGCGGAGGTAAATTAAGTTCTGGCAAGACTTGCTGCAAACTATTAATAGCTATGCGATCGCCCTCGATCAACGCTTCCCACTGACGATTTTTTAAGGCTGCATCCACCTTTACATTAGTGTCGCCAATTTTGACAACGGTATTTTGCAAATCCACCGCATTGCCTGCGGCGATAATTTCACCACTTGCGGGAAAACTTCCTTGCAGCGCTTGCCATTGAACTCTAGCTTGGATGTTTTCAAAAGGCCCAAAAAGTTGAGCTTTGGCGGAGATATTGCCGATTTTAACAGTAGCAGGAATCTGGACAGCGTAAATTTGGGCGAGATTGTCTGCGGGTACATTTTCTGCTTGCAAATCAAACACCAAACCCGATCGCGAATTCCCGCTTCCTAAAGCTATATCGACTTCACCTTTACCGCTAATTTTACCACCGGCAGCCGGCACTACCAAGATATCGCCCACAGCCAAACCTACAGAGGAAAATGGGGGAAGAGAAGATTGGGTTTTGGGAGTTGGGGTTTGAGCCATTCTCCTCGGTTCCAGCTTAAAATTAGTGCTAATATTGTTTAATTGCAGGCGATCGACCACAGCGGGTTTTGTGGAGGCGATCGTACCAGTCAGCAGTGGGTTTGCAACGGTTCCAGTCAGTTTGGTATCTGCCTTGATTTCTCCGGCTACTGCGATCGGCAATACCACTTTCTGCCCTAACTCTGCTTCTACCGTACTGACAACATTTGCCACGGCTACCGGCTGCAGGTTTGTTATGAGATTGAAGCTAGCTTGATCTAGGTTAAAATTTGCTCCTGTTGCGACTGTTCCGGCTATTTTAACTGGAATTAGACCATAATTAGCAGTCAAACTATCCACAATCACATTAGTTCCCTGAAACCGCAATTGACCGCTGCTATTTTGGATTGTTTGTTTCAGGGGCTTGATATTTGCTTGCAATCCGGCAAAACTAGCCGTTCCCGTAAGTGCTGATAATTTATTCTCTCGCAATTGCACGGTTAAGTTGCTATTTGCCAGACCTCTTTGTAAAGAGATTCCCGGAAGTTTTAGCAAGCGGGCGAGGTCGGACAAAGGCAAATTTTGACCTTGCAACTGCAGGTTAGTTTGCGCCATAGGCAACAGAGAATCGCCCTTGACTGCAAAATTATCATTATTAGTAAATTGACCGTTGAGTTCGTAGAGGATGCGGTGATTTTGCTCGCGAAATAAAGCGTTGCCGTTGTTAAGACTTACAGAAATAGGAGCCGATTTTGGCTGTCCGATGGGGGGATTTGGTACCAAAAGTGCGCTGACATTTTCAACTCGCACGGCATCTATTTCTGTTTTAAATAAACCTGGTTTTTTGGGCTCGGATGTAGGAATATTAATCCAGGTACCTTGCTTGTCCTGTTCGATATAAACGCTGGGTTTAATTAAGGTAATATCTAATTTTAGAGTGCGGTTGAACAGCAGCGGCAAAATTGAAAATTTTACTTCTACTGCTTCTGTAGAGGCGTAATCTGGATCGGTAGGAGTTGCGGGTACGCTCGATCGGCCAAACCGCAAACCAGTCGGAGAAAATCGCTCCAATGTTCCGATTTGCACGGGCCTCTTGAGTGTCTGACTGACCTCAGATTCCACCAAAGGAGCTAAGTTTTTCCGCACCCACTCCTGTGCGGCCACCGCCCCAACCAGGCCGAGAATGCCCAATCCCGTACCGCTAAGCAGCAGCACGCGCCACCAGCGGCGGCTGAGACGGGGTGCGAGTTGGTTTTTGTCATCGTCGGAGTTAGTCATGCTTGTCTCTCAGAGCTTGTGAGAATTCACCAATAAGGAAATCAACCAATGTTCGATGCGGTAGAATTTCTTTGATTTTGCCTTTTGCCTTTTGCCTTCTGCCTTTGGTAGACTCAGAACAGAGGCCGGAAGTGCCGATCGGGCCCAACTCTCGGCAGAAGGCACGCCCACACTCTAGGGTAGACTGCAAAAACCTTTACCGAACTTAATCAAAACACGCAACACCACCCAAAACCAAGTCCTCCAACTCCCCCAAATTCTCTAGATTCTCCCCCCAGTGCAGGATCGGCCCTCAATCAAAAATCTCAAATCTCCAACCGAGTTGTCTAAATCCCTCAAATCCTCTCGATCGCGCCGCGTGCAGGATCGACCCTCAATCAAAAATCTCAAATCTCAAATCGATCGCCCGATCGCTTCTAAGATAAAAAAACGGTGGTTAAGAAGGTCTTTAAAACTTATGCGAGTGTTCGTCTTACTCTTCAATGCCCGCACCGAGAATGAGGGAATTCATACCATTCAACTCGGCGATCGCAACAAAGTTCTGATGTTTGAGTCAGAAGACGACGCCACCCGCTTTGGCGTGATGTTGGAAGCTCAGGATTTCCCCGAACCGACTGTCGAGGCGATCGACGATCGAGAAATTAAGGAGTTCTGCGACAGTGTTGATTATGATTGGGAACTGGTACCGGCGGGCGCGCTAGCGATTCCGCCAGAAGACAATGTAACACAGACTCAGTGGCAAGCGCAGGGGCAACCAGAGCCGGAGCCGGAGGCGGACTCGGACTCTGAGGTTTCCCAAAACGAACTGGATTCTATTCGCCGCCGACTAGAAGGACTTTTGTAAGAGTCAGTAGTCAGTAGTCAGTAGTCAGTAGTCAGTTGTCAGTAGTCAGTAGTCAGTTGTCAGTAGTCAGTTGTCAGTAGTCAGTTGTCAGTTGTCAGTTGTCAGTTGTCAGTTGTCAGTAGGGGCGGTGCCCCGTGCCCGCCCTCTTAGTAGTCAATAGTCAATAGTCATGGCTACTGAACTATTGAGTCATGAGTCAACTTGAATTGCATTCATTCGCCTCAAGATTTAAAAGGTATCTGGGTTTGTCTGCATTTATCTGCGGTTTTCCTCTAAATCAATGACCAATGACCAATGACTAATGACCAATGACTACCCTTCGACTTTGCTTCGGCTAAAATGACCAATGACCAATGATCAATGACTAATGACCAATGACTAATGACTAATGACCAATGACCAATGACCAATGACCAATGACCAATGACTAATGACCAATGACCAATGACCATTAACAACAGACAAAAAATGAAGAATGTGGAAGAACGGGGGCATCTGCTGACGGAACAGGTGAATGCCAACAGCGAGAATTTAGACCAACTCAGTTCGATCGAATTAGTGGATTTGTTCAACCGGGAAGACGCCCAAACCTTAAGCGCGATCGCCAGCGCCCGCGAAGAGTTGGCCCGGGCGATCGACATCGCCGCCGAATCTCTGCATCAAGGAGGCCGCCTGTTTTACGTCGGTGCGGGGACTTCCGGGCGTTTGGGGGTACTCGATGCCGCTGAGTGTCCCCCCACCTTCTGCACCCCGCCAGAACTCGTACAAGGCATAATTGCCGGGGGTGCGGGGGCTTTGGTGCGGAGTTCGGAGGATTTGGAGGATCGGCCCGAAGATGGGGCAGAGTCGATCGCCCACCGTCACATTAACAATCTCGATGTGGTAGTCGGGATTACGGCTGGAGGCACAACACCCTTTGTAGCCGGTGCCCTACAGGCGGCGCGACAGCGGGGGGCGAAGACTGTATTTATGGCCTGCGTACCCGCAGAACAGGTGAATTTTGAGGCGGATGTTGATATTCGGTTGTTGGTGGGCCCGGAAGTGCTGGCGGGTTCGACGCGCCTGAAAGCGGGTACAGTCACAAAAATGGCTTTGAATATTATTTCGACTGGCGTAATGGTAAAGTTGGGGAAGGTTTACGGCAATCGGATGGTTGATGTGGCAGTGACCAATCAGAAATTGCGCGATCGGGCGGTACGGATGTTGCAGGATTTAACTGATTTGAGCCGGGATGAAGCGGGTTTGTTGCTAGAAAAAAGTGGCAAGTCGGTAAAATTAGCTTTGATGATGCACTGGACTAATTTGGAGATGCAGGAGTGCGATCGAATTTTGGGCGAGTTTCAAGGTAATTTGCGATCGGCCCTAGCATCAATCCAACCGTAGATTTTAGATATTTCCTCCAATTCTTCAATCTTAAATCATTACTTGCTCAGGTTCGACAACAGGAATTAATCCTAAGCAAGAATCATGAATGCAAAAATATTAGTAGGGCGTGTCGCCATTTCTAGCGACGCAAAGCGCGCTACAACATTTGAGTAAACAAACTCAACTAATAATATTTCCCTAATACCGTTCGTAGTGCGGACGACCATCCGTTCTTAAACAGAGAACTCCACGACGCACTACAAACCATTATTCTTAGGGTAATCCACCGGACAGAATATTACCCATTGCTCCTAATAGCTCGTTACCAGCAAAAGCCTGGTAATGCAGAGCCTCTTTTTTGTGCTACTAAATAGCCAAAAACTCAATACCAATACCGACTTTCCTCAACTATCCTACTTCATCTTCAAAATCTTCTGAGTAGCACTTTCAGACACCGGCATCACCGATAAGCGATTGCCCTTCCTCACCACCAAAACCTCCTCAGCACTAAAATTTGCTTTCAATTCATCCAAAGATATTAACTTAGCAAATTCCTCCACAAACTCAACTCTCACAGTTTGCCAGCGAGGCGCGTCAAGCCGAGATTTAGCATCATAATATTCGCTATCAACATCAAATTGAGTCGGGTCAGCAATATTAGTTTCCACGACACGCATCAAGCCGACAATACCGGGTAGTTTAGTATTAGAATGATAAAAAAATATTAAATCTCCAAGACTCATTTGCCGCAGAAAATTACGCGCTTGATAGTTGCGAACGCCATCCCAAAGCGAAATCTTATCTGACTTCAAATCCGCAATACTATAAACATCAGGTTCCGACTTCATCAACCAATAATCCATAGATAATTAAAAATTGCTATTTTGTTACTAATATTTAGGCCTTGCTGATATCGTGTCCGGTCAATTGACATATCTAAGATTGGTTCGTAGTGCGGACTTTAGTCCAATCGCACTGCTCAAGTGAGCAAAAAAAATCTGTAAGGCAAGATATACATAGATAATTGTTTTACAAACCAAAATATCTCTCTCCATTATGCCAAATCGTGCGTGCATTCTCAAACAACAATTTTTGCCGAGCGTTGCCTCACTGTGGGAGAAACTGCTGCCAGATTCCTTAGTCCAGGAAATTCTAGCGAAGGAGAAGATAACCTACTACCAAAGCGTCTACACACCGATAGTCACCTTGTGGGCGATGATATCCCAGGTACTCCCACCTGATAAAAGTTTGAGTCAAGCCGTGAAGCGGATGAGTACGTGGCCCAGGGCGGCCGGAGTCAAGCCTGCTTCTTCTGACACCGGGGCATACAGTAAAGCAGGGTGAACGCATCTAAATTTAATATTAACAGAATATGGTATATTGGAGAATAATTATTGAGTACCTACAAAACATTTAATCAGAGTTTGCCCTGTATGAAACTCAAACCTAAAATCACCATTTTCGACCATTTTTCCGGCTGAGAAGACCCAAGAATTTAGCGGACAAAACATCATCAATTAATGGATATTATCACGACTCAATTTGTGCAGTAATTTGCGGTGCTGATACATGGGTGGATATCGCAAGTTACGGGCGAGCCAAACACGAATGGTTAAAGAAAATTTTAGAATTGCCGAATGGTATATCGAGCCATGACACAATTGCGCGAGTATTTTATCGCCTCAAACCTGAGCAATTTCAGAATTTTTTTTTGAGTTGGATTCAATCTATTAGCTGCTTCAATCCAGGAGAAGTAATCGCCATTGATGGCAAAACTCTTCGCCATTCTTACTCTTGGGGAGGAGACAAAAAAGCGATTCATATGGTCAGTGCTTGGGCGACCAGTCAAAGATTAGTTTTAGGACAAGTTAAAGTTGATAAAAAGTTCAATTAAATCACAGCAACTCCGGCTTTAATCAAAGTATTAGAATTAAAGGTCAGCATTGTCACGATTGATAATCTGGGCTGTAAAAAGTCAGTTGTGAAGTCAATTATCGAACAAGGAGGAGATTACGCGATCGCATTAAAAAATAACTAACCATCCTTATATGTCAGAGTATAAGCGTTGTTTAAACAAGCAATTAGACAAGGATTTTCTGGCTTGATACATACAGCTTATTCAACTAAAAAAGAGAGTAATCATGGCCGCTCAGAAATCCGATATTACAACCATGTTAAGTGACATCAAAGAGCAGATTTACCCGACAATCAATGGCAGAAGCTTCATAGTATAGGTCTGATAGAATCTCGTAAGAATAGTCAAGTAAAAAACAACTATTTAAACTCGTTATTATATTAGTAGATTACCAAATAATGCTCAAGAATTTGGTGAATTAGTCCGCAGTCATTGGTCAACGAAAGTTCTTTACATTGGGTATTAAATAGAGATTTTCGTGAAGATGATTGTCGGATCATAAAAGATAATGCTCCACAAACTTTTGCGATGATCGGACAGATTTCGCTTAATCTTTTGATAACAAAGAAACCTCAAAGACTGGAACAAAGAATGGCCGACTTCGAGCTGGTGGGATGATGACTATTTGACTAAAATTCTCGCTGTTGCAGTGAACTAAATTCTCACGAATAACTCATTAATAAATATTATAGGAATTGTAAACAGTGGTTGTAATGTTTTTATTTCCTCAGAATTCGCATTAAGTACAAACCACTATTAATCAGTTCCTCTTTGATCTAAAAAGTCATTACAAAGCGTGTCTGTAGCTTCTAAAAATGGTGAATTTATCTCAAAATATACTCACCACTGATGAACAGTGTTCAATCAGAGGCGTTCCCCCTGCTTAGTTGATCGATCGCGCAACAGCATACCTTTAGTTCGATCGCAAACGAGCCGTTGGTTATATAGCGGTTCTCACAAAAGTGAGGTATGCCCTATGCCCGGATAGTACCTATCCCGGATAGTACCTCATACCAGAGCACAGAAAGGCTATAGCATAGATATGCTTTCCCTTCCAGCTCGTTTCAAAACTTTGATTCCATCGGTAAAATACGACCAATATCTGTCAGTATAGAAATACATATTCGATCGATCGCAAAGAGGCCACCGTGCAACCCGTAGACTTTACAACTTTAACCGCAGCTTGCAGCGAACTGCGAGCCCAATGGCTGCCAGCGCGCCTAGAACAAGTCTACCAGCGCGATCGATTTACCGTGTCCCTGGCCCTCCGCACCATGAAAGGGCGCGCCTGGATAGACATTTCCTCCCATCCAACAGCAGCCCGCATCTGTGTCGGCGCCCCCCCGCCCCGCATTCCCGACACCTTCACCTTCAGCGAACAACTGCGCCACCAACTGTGCGGCTTAGCCTTAGTTTCCATCGCCCCCGTGTCCCCTTGGGAAAGAGTCATCGACTTGCAATTCGCCAAACGTCCCGGCGAAGGAGCACTTTGGCATCTCTACGCCGAAATCATGGGCAAATACAGCAACATCATCCTCACCGCCAGTGACAATCTCGTTGTCACCTGCGCCCACCAAGTCGGCCTAAAACAGTCCAGCGTCCGCCCAGTCCAAACCGGGCAACCCTACGAATTGCCCCCTTCTTTGACCGATGCAGTGCCAAGCGCGATCGAACCTCTCGATCGCTGGCAAGAACGAATTAGCCTGGTTCCGGGGCAATTAAAGACCAATCTGTTGAAGAATTACCGAGGGTTGAGTAAAAACTTAGTAGTGTCCATGATTCGATCGGCAAATCTAGACCCCGAACAATCCACCGACAGCCTCAATCCCCACCAATGGCAGCAACTATTTCAGCGCTGGCTGTACTGGTTGCAATGCCTAGAAAACTCCAAATTCCAACCGAGTTTTACCCCCGAAGGCTACAGCGTCATCGACTGGCCAAAGCCCGACGAAAAACAGCCAGAATCTGAATCTGAAAAGGAATCTAATTCCCCCAATCTGTTACATCCGCTACATCCGCTACAAAATCCGCTGCCGAACTCTTCCGTCCAAGAATTACTTAACAGCTACTACACCGGCGAAATCAACCAACAACTATTCGCCCAACTGCGGCATCAACTTACCCAAAAACTCAACAACATCCTCGCCAAACTGCGCCTCAAAGCCAACACATTTAAAGAACGCTTGCAGCAATCGGCCGGCGCAGATATCCACAAATCCCAAGCCGACTTGCTAATGGCAAACTTGCAGCATTGGGAACCCGGAATGAAATCAATTTCCCTCCCAGACTTTGAAACTGAAAAACCAGTAATCATTCCGCTAAACGTGGAAAAAAACGCCGTTCAAAACGCTCAAGCAATCTACAAAAAACACCAAAAACTTAAAAGAGCTCGTATAGCAGTAGAACCTTTGTTAGCCGCCGTACAAGAAGAAATCGACTATTTAGAACAAGTCGAAGCCGCGCTTTCGGTACTCGAAACCTACCGCAACACCCAAGATTTGCAAACCCTCGCCGAAATCCGCGAAGAACTAATCCAGCAAAAATATCTAGTTGTACCAGATTACCGTGGCAGTGACAAAAATGCTGCGATCGAATTTCACCGCTACCAAACCCCCAGCGGCTTTGAATTATTAATCGGGCGCAACAACCGCCAAAACGACCAACTCACTTTTCGTACCGCCACCGACTACGACTTGTGGTTCCACACCCTAGAGATTCCCGGAAGTCACGCCTTGCTGCGTCTGACACCCGGTAATGTCGCCCAAGAAACCGATTTGCAATTTGCGGCCGACATGACTGCATACTACAGTCGCGCCCGCCACAGCGAACAAGTTCCCGTGGTTTATACAGAACCGAAATATGTATATAAGCCGAAAGGTGCAAAACCTGGTATGGTTGTCTACAAACAAGAGCGGATTGTCTGGGGCAGACCGCAGCAAGCCCCCGCATGATTATGATGTACGCGGTGACAACTAAAAGACAATAAGTTCGATCGATCCGACTTCAGTTTTCCAACAATCCGAGGACTAAATTCCTCACTACAAACCTCAAAAATCTCTATTCAATGTAAAGTTGTATTACAAAAAAATAAATTTTGTTGCAAAAGTACCGCTTAAGAGAGATGATATCTGTCTTAGAACCCGCTGCAAAGAAACGTGCAACTCGGGTTTCCTCGCCGTGAGAAAAACACTGTGGGAAAAACAACGGATTTAACTATTTGTGCAGACCAGCTTTAGCTAAAGCTGGTCATTTCTGTTGAAACAAAACACAAGATTGCCCAAATTGCCTTTCTATCTGGAAATTATCTGCTATAGCGTGCGTTATCTGCCTGAAATGAACGGTTGACTTATTAAATTATCAGCGTCAATCAGTGTTTGTACGCTGGAAATCTGCGGTTAACAGAGCGAATATTGATGCAATGCAAGTTTAAAGATTTACACCACCATCAATCTAATTAGAGCTTATTTCAGCGCCAAAAAAGGTGCGGGGGCGCACCTTATACATACAACTCCTAGAAAGTAAACGTCGTTCTGATTACTCCAATCACCAAATCAGAATTATCATTATTGTGATCCGGAGCAGTCAGCCAAATCACACCAGGAGTGACCGAAATATTGTCGCTCAACTTAAACTGATAGAAACCTTCAATGTGCAGCGAAGTATCCTTATCTTCCGGTAAACTCCGATTAGTAGAACTCGTCACGCGAGGCTCCATACCTACCAAAATCCCCGCCACATTTCCTTCTTTCAACAAATCAGGAAAAGCCAAAGTAGCCGCCCAGTTCCAGATTTTTTGATCTCCCCGCTGCACAGAACCGGTAGGAGTAGCCAAGTTTGATAAAATGCGCTGGTTGGTGTAACCCGCCCAACCGCCAAGAGCAATTCGGCGACCAAGTTTCAACGAAGCCTGCGCGCCGTAGGAATTGCTAGAAACAGGTAGATTGCTATCGCTGTCGAGCCCGAAAGAACCGAGACGCGCCGGGAAATTAGAAGCATTGCTCCCCGTACCGGTCACGAAATTGTAGGAATTAACGTAAGTTAAACCTATAGCAAAGCTGTCGCTCGGTTTGAAAGTCAACTGAGCCAAACCGCCGTAGGAACCGTTGAACAAACCGTTACCCCGCGTCGGGTTGGCGGCGTTGCCGGCCAAATATCCTAAACTCAGTTCGAGTTTTTCCCCAAACTGATGCCGCAGAGCGATGCCAGAACCGCCAGTCAAATAGTAAATCGGGTTGCGAGTACCGAAGTTGGAAAGAGCGCCACTACCGCCATCTCCGTCAAAGTAAGGGTTGACTGTGTTGGTAAAATCATCAGCAGCGCCGGCGTTGGCTTCTAGAATTACAGTAGTGTTTTTGCCTAGAGGGAATTGGTAAAGCAGCGCATCTAAACCAACAGTATTGCTAGCCTCGCCGAAAGGCCCGGCATTAAACCGCAATTCCCCTTCAGCGGTTTTGGTATTGTTAGTAGAAAACGAACCTAAATTCAAAACTTGCAGTCGAGTTCTCAGCAAGTCTTCACCTGAGAAACTCGTATCAAAATTGAGACGAACCCTGCTGCCAAAAGCTGTGGTTCTATCAGCTTCGCGGCCCTCAGCATCATCTCCGGCGGCGATACCGGTCACAGCAAATATCACTTCGCCATTGAGTTTAGTGGTAGTCGAAAACTGATTTGCTTCTAATTCAGAAGTGCGCGCTTCCAAAGCATCGACGCGACCGCGCAAAGTTGCCAATTCCGCAGCAAATTCTTCTTGCAACCTTTGGATAGAAGCTAAATCTTCTTTGGTTGCTAAATTTCCCGTACCACCTCTAATCAGTTCGGTAACTTTATCCAAACAGGCGTTTAAACCGGCTGCGAATTCGTAGCGAGTCATTGCCCGGTTGCCGCGGAAGGTGCCGTCAGGATAGCCAGCTATGCAGCCGTAGCGCTCTACTAGGGATTGCAAAGCTTGGAACGCCCAATCTGTGGGGCGCACGTCGGACAGTTGCGAAACTGAGGTTACTTGGCCGGCTGCATCTTCGCTGTCTTCTGCGCTGTATTGGTTGATTTGTTCTAAAAGATTTGATTGCGCTTGAGGTTGGGCGCCCGGAGGGGTTGATTGGGAAATCTCTTCGGGTTGTGCGGCAGGTTTTTCGGCGCTTAAATTGGTCGGTGCGGCGGGTGGCGTGGCGCTTGTGTTGGCGGGCGCGACTGCGGGGATTTCCTCTGCGACAGGTTGTTGGGCGCTTAAGTCTGCTGCTGCAACTGCGGGTTGGGTTTCGCTTGTGTCTGCTGCTGCAACTGGGTTTTCCGGTGCTTTTGTCTGTTCGGTAACTGGGTTTTCCGGTGCTGCTAGGTTTTCTTTGTCAATAGTTTCAACAGTTAAGTTAGTGGCTAGTGACGTTGGTTCGGCTGTCACGGCTGCTGTTTCAGGCTGTGCTTGCTCGGTGGCAGCACCTGCTAATTCCAATTGATTGGCTTGAGCTACCGAGGCTATTTCTACAGGTTGCTCTGCTGCTAGGGCTGTCGAAGATACTACTAAACTTGCTGCTAATACAGCAGGACTGACTAAAAGTCCTTTCCACAAAAATTTGGACATTTTTTCCTCACACCACGTTAGTTCGATCGCCCGTTCCGAAGAGTTAGCCGATCGCAAATCCTTTACACTATTGCCCCTAATAGTATTTTTTGTCAACAATCTGGCGAATCGTTGCCGCACTAGGCAATTTGGCCAGCCCCAAATTTGACAAAAACCTCGTTTATTCCCAAAATTCTTGGTTTGAACTATCCCAAAAAATGGGTACAAACACTCGACGCTGGTGAGACTCCTGTTCGAGCTCCCAGATTAATCCGTGGAGTAAATCTCAAACTTGTTCGCTCGCGAAGTCGAAGAATCTCAAATCGAGTCGCCTACGTAGAAACGCGGTTAATGGCTCGATACTGCGTCAGTAATCTCTCGGTAAGACTAATATTGACAGAACTGGCGCTAATAAATCGTTCGATCGACTACATAAAGTGAAAAAACTCAAATACGCCCTAGTTCATGAATGGTTGACACCCTTGGCTACCGGCGGTTCGGAACTCGTAGTGCAGGAAATCCTCAAATACGTAAATGCTGATGTCTATGCCCTCATCGACTTTGAATCAGCCAATCCCGAAAGCTATCTTTTTCAAAGACAGATTGGTACAACATTCTTGCAGGGCTTTCCTGCAGCCCGCAGCGGCGTGCAAAAATATTTGCCATTTCTGCCCGTCGCGATCGAACAACTAGATCTGCGAGCCTACGACATCATCCTCTCATCATCCCACGCCGTCGCCAAAGGCATCCTCACCAGCCCCCAACAACTGCACGTATGCTACTGCCACACACCCATGCGCTACGCTTGGGACTTAACTTTTGACTACTTACGTAATAGCAAAGCCGGACGGGGCATCTTGGGCGTGATGACGCGATATTTGTTGCACCGACTGCGGCAGTGGGATGTAATTTCCGCCAACCGCGTCGATTATTTCATCGCCAACTCCCAACACACGGCGCGCCGAATTTGGCGGTGCTACCGGCGGCGCGCGGAGGTAATTTATCCGCCGGTAAATATCGATCGATTTGCCTTGCTGGAGCAAAAACAAGATTTTTACGTGACAGTTTGCCGGTTGGTAAGTTACAAAAACGTAAGTGCGATCGTCCAAGCATTCAATCAACTCGGGCGCAATCTAATTGTCATCGGCACCGGCCCAGAATTAGAAATGCTCCGGCAAATCGCCAAACCCAATGTACAATTGCTCGGCCACCAGCCCGCCTCCGCAGTCGAAAAATACATGGCCGAGGCAAAAGCCTTTGTCTATGCAGCCTGTGAAGATTTTGGCATAGCTTTAGTAGAAGCTCAAGCTTGCGGGACACCAGTAATTGCCTATGCAGCAGGCGGCGCTTTGGAGACAGTGCTCGACATTCGCCAACACCCAGAGAGGGGGACAGGTTTATTTTTTCCCTCCCAAACCGCAGCAGGATTAGTCGAAGCTGTCAAGGAATTTGAGCAGTTGCAAGGCAAATTTTCCCCGGAAATGGGACGGTTGCGCGCCTCCGGGTTTGCCCCCGAAGTCTTTGAGCAGCGCTATCTAGGTTTTGTGGAACAGTGCTATCAGGAATTTCAATCCCGCGATTTTACCAAGTCTGAGAGTTGAGAGTGGAAGAGGGGAAGAGGGGGAGAGGGGGAGAGGGGGAGAGGGGCAAAATCTTCGTTCTTCTGAATGGCTTCAGAAACGTTCAAAGCCTTTCTGTATAAGTACCTTGTCCATTCTTCCTTCTTCCTTCTTCCGACTTCCCTCGGACTTCTTCCCGCGATTTTACCAAGTCTGGGAGTTGAGAGGGGGAGAGAGGGAGAGTGGGAAAATATTCCGTAATTACTTCCGAAGCCCTCAAAACCGCTCTACATAAGTACCTTGTCCATTCTTCCTTCTTCCTTCTTCCGACTTCCCTCGGACTTCTTCCTTCTTCTGAATGCAGAAAATTGAGTATTGGAAACATAATTCAGAGAACAAAGCGTCTTGAGGCTTTATGATCGAGACTGTGTGTGGTGTGAAGTGAAGGAGTAAGATGACTGCCGACAGCCAACTAATCTCCGGTAAGGTAATTCGAGCGATCGCGAGACGCGGTTTTGGGCCTGTCCTCGACGGAGACAGACGCATAACTCGTTCTCTACAGAGTCTCGACGGAGAATTTTTCAAGCGGCTATTTGATATCCTGTTTTCCTCATCGGTTCTGCTCCTGTTTGCTCCGGTTTATCTGCTTTTGGCTCTTTCGATCGCCTTAAGCTCGTCCGGGCCTATTTTTTACGTACAGGAACGAGTAGGCAAAAACCGTAAAATGTTTTATTGCCTTAAATTCAGAACGATGGTGGAAAATGCGGACGATATATTGCTGGAAATCATGGAAAAATCTCCGCATTTGCGTCAAGAGTTTGAGGACAATTTCAAACTCAAACAAGACCCTCGAATTACCTGGATTGGAAGATTTTTACGAATGACCAGTTTGGACGAATTTCCCCAGTTTTGGAATGTTTTAAAAGGAGATATGAGCGTCGTCGGGCCGAGACCTCTAGTTGAAGAAGAACTGCCGAAATACGGCCGTCACATCAACAAAATTCTTACCATCAGACCTGGAATTACAGGCTTGTGGCAAGTGTCCGGTCGCAACGACATTCCCTATCCCCAGCGAGTCCAAATCGACCTCTATTACGCCAAGGACAAAAACCTTTGGATGGATATGTGGATTCTTTTCAAAACAATTGGAGTTGTAATTTTTCCCAAAAATAACGGCGCATATTAATTATTGTCTGCAGTCAGCAATCGGTAGTTAGTTTTGTTTGTTACTGGCCGCTGATGCTGACTACTGACAGCAAGTGGCAAACTCTTTGTCAAAACATTCACATTTTGTTGATGACGATCGCACAATTGTGAGTTAATCTAGAGCTTGAAAATGCGATCGCCAGGGAACAACATCCTCTGGCCGGAACGTCCCAAATTAATTAACACAGCCTGTAAAAGGAAAATCAGATGACGCAACGCAAGCGAGCGCTAATAACAGGTATTACAGGTCAAGACGGCTCCTACTTGACCGAATTACTTTTAGATCAAGGATATGAAGTTCACGGCATTATCCGGCGGAGTTCTAGTTTCAATACCGATCGCATAGATCACATTTATGTCGATCCTCACAGCGCGGACGCACAGTTATTTCTGCACTACGGCGACTTAACCGACGGCACTACTCTGCGCCGGATATTAGAAGAAGTTCAGCCGGTAGAAATTTATAACTTAGGCGCTCAATCCCACGTCAGAGTCAGTTTTGACTCGCCGGAATATACGGTTGACACAGTAGGAATGGGAGTATTGCGCCTGCTAGAAGCAATTCGTGACTACCAGCGCCGCACGGGCATAGAAGTGCGGTTTTATCAAGCAGGTTCTTCGGAAATGTTTGGTTTGGTGCAGGAAGTTCCGCAGAAGGAAACAACTCCTTTTTATCCCAGAAGTCCCTACGCCTGCGCTAAAGTTTACGCTCACTGGCAAACAGTAAATTATCGCGAATCTTACGGACTTTTTGCCTGCAACGGCATCTTGTTCAACCACGAATCTCCCCGTCGCGGCGAAACTTTTGTAACTCGCAAAATTACTCGCGCCGTTGCCAGAATTGTCGCCGGCAAGCAGAAAAAGATTTACTTGGGCAATCTCGATTCCAAGCGGGACTGGGGCTATGCTAAAGACTACGTGCGGGCGATGTGGCTGATGCTGCAACAAGACAAACCGGACGATTATGTCATTGCTACCAACGAGACCCATTCGATTAAAGAATTTCTCGATTTAGCCTTTAATTACGTCAATTTAGAGTGGCAAAAATATGTCGAGTTTGACGAACGCTACTTGCGTCCGGCAGAAGTCGAACTGTTGATTGGCGATTCAACTAAGGCGCGCCAGCAGTTAAATTGGGAACCTTCTGTAACTTTTGAAGAGTTAGTGCATTTGATGGTAGATGCTGACATCACAGCTTTAGAAAAGCAGGAACGAGGTTCTGGTAACGGATTTGATTGAGGCGCGAAACTCAGCAGTCACCGCGACTGCTTGACAGCTATTTTCGTTCAACAAAATTGGTAGTTGGGCGATCGCTCGTCCTAGTTGAGTTAATGTAGATCCACTAGGGCGAGTTTGGTTATATTTTTACTGAGCAGGAAAAACAAGCGGGATCGCTCCAAGTTGTGTAGCGGTAGCATTTTTAGACAGAAAATTGTCGATCGACCTTTATTCAAAATCCCCAGGATCAAATTATGACAAGCTTGGATTTAAGCAACAAGCGTATTCTAGTCACCGGTGGCGCGGGTTTCCTAGGCCGTCAGGTAATCGACCAGTTAGTCAAAACAGGCGCGGATGCTGATAAAATTTCGGTAACGCGATCGCGCGACTGCGACCTCCGCGTCATGGAAAACTGCAAGCGCGCCGCCGACCAACAAGACATCATCATACACTTAGCAGCCCACGTTGGCGGCATCGGTTTAAACCAACTCAAACCGGCAGAACTATTTTATGACAATTTAATGATGGGCGCGCAACTAATCCACGCAGCCTACGAAACAGGAGTCGAAAAATTCGTCTGCGTCGGTACCATTTGCGCCTATCCCAACTTAACCCCAGTTCCCTTCAAAGAAGACGACCTCTGGAACGGATATCCCGAAGTAACCAACGCACCTTACGGAATAGCAAAAAAAGCCTTATTAGTGCAACTGCAATCCTACCGCCAGCAGTACGGATTCAACGGTATCTACTTGCTACCAGTAAATCTGTACGGCCCGGAAGATAACTTTGACCCAAAAAGTTCCCACGTCATCCCCGCATTAATTCGCAAAGTCTACGAAGCCCAAGAAAGGGGAGACAAAACATTACCTGTTTGGGGCGACGGCAGCCCCAGCCGCGAGTTTTTGTATTCCACAGATGCCGCGCGCGGGATTGTGATGGCGGCTCAATCTTACAATGAATCTGACCCGGTTAATTTGGGAACAAATAGCGAAGTTAAAATTCGCGAATTAGTAGAAACGATTTGCGAATTGATGGGATTTGAGGGAGAAATTGTTTGGGAAACAGACAAACCGAACGGTCAGCCGCGCCGCTGTTTGGATACCGAAAGGGCTAAGGAAAGGTTTGGTTTTGTGGCTGAAATGGGCTTTAAGGAAGGGTTGAAAAATACCATTGATTGGTATCGCAAACACGCAGTTTGAGTGTATAAAACCCCGGTTTTTTGAAGAAACCGGGGCTTTTTTAAATGATATTCAGGGGTTGAAACCGCTACTATACAAACGATGTTTGCCTCCGCAGACTAAGAATAAGAATTTATACCAATCGATCGCCTTTTGGGGAGAGTTCTCCTACAATAATTACCTGTAGAACACTTTTATTGTAAAATATATTATTTTCGCAGATGTTTATTTGGCAATGGAACTGAACCAGCAGAAAGAACTTTTTAGCAAAGCTTATGTGCGTGCGGTTGCAGCCGTGGCAGGTTTCTCGATCGATCTGTTAGAATTAGACTTCGACAGCATCGACCTACAAATCACGGCTGGCAGCGGTGAGGGAAGCGTTTATTTTCCAGAGTTGAAGTTACAATTAAAATGTACTTCAAGGGACGTGATGGATGGCGACTACATCCGATATCCGCTCAAACTCAAAAACTACAACGATTTGAGAAGGAATACCCTAGTACCTAGAATCTTAGTTGTAGTTTTAGTACCAGAAAATCTAGAAGACTGGTTGCAGCAGTCAGAATCTGAACTGTGCATGAGAAGTTGTGCCTACTGGATGTCATTGCGGGGACAGCCAGAAACACAAAATATAGCAAATGTGACTGTTTCTTTACCCCGCACCAATCAGTTTACAATAGAAGCTCTTAAGTCAATGATACAGCGCATTAGCGAGGGAAGTTTGCCATGAAAGTAACTGTAAGAGATAGTCACATTCTGAAAACAATTGAGCCAAATGTGTTAGAGAAATACTTACAGATAAATGGCTGGCATAAAGCTCGTCAATTTTATGACGGATTCATTTGGAGTAAGAAAAATTCAGTGAGTCAGGAGGGGGAAGTATTGGTTTCCCCTCACCAAGATTTTGATGATTTTGCCGAGGTGATGTGTCGGAACTTAAAAGCAATAGAAGTGGTGGAAAATCGTTCTCAGCTAGATATTCTCAGCGATTTAATCACGGTTTTACCTAATGTTGCAATCTCGGGATGGATTAATAAAGTGCACGGGGCAGAATCTCCGGCCAAAATTACATTAATGGGATTTGTCGTGGGGAAGCTGAGAAAAATTAATCTGGAATTGAGCGGATCTGATTATCAGTTGGCCCTCAAGGCTTATGAAGCGCGATCGCCAGTTACCTGTTTTGGTGATTTAATTAAAGAAAATGACTGTTTCGTGCTACAAAATCCGCGAGATTTTGCTCTGCTGACTGAGGCAGAATTAATCAAATAGTTTGGGAAATCCTGGTTGTGGTACAATATCAAGCAAAAATTATTGTGCCGATCGCATTACAGGAAAACAGGTTGTGCAAACTCTAAAATTAGGTGCATCGAGTTCCGATGTTGTGAAACTGCAAAAACGCTTGCTGGAGTTAGGTTTGAATCCAGGAAGTGCAGATGGTCAATTTGGGCCGAAAACTGAAGCATCCCTTAAACAGTTTCAAAGCAATCAAGGGTTTTTAGCTGACGGAATTGCGGGCCCCAAAACGCTAGCTGCGTTGTTCCCCGGAGAACCTTTGCGGTTGTCACTTTTATCAGACAGGGCGATCGGGCTAATTTTAGAATTCGAGGTTGGCGGCGGGCGGGAATATTACGAAAAGCTGTTGCAGCGTCCAACTTGGCCGGAAGCAGCATCGGGAATTACGATCGGCATCGGCTACGATCTAGGTTACAACAGTGTAGAAGTTTTTAACCAAGATTGGCATAAATTAGGAGATGCAGATCAAAAACGTTTGAGTAACTGCTGCGGCTTGAAAGGAGAAACTGCAAAAAGCCGTTTAGCTAGCGTGCGAGACATTCTTATTTCTTGGGAATTAGCGTGGGAAGTTTTTAATATTGTAACTATCCCAAAATTTTACAATTTTACTAAAGAAGCATTTCCCGGTTTTGAAGAATTGCCTGCAGATGTTCAAGGCGGATTGGTAAGTTTGGTGTTCAATCGCGGCACGAGTATGGAGGGAAACCGCCGCCGGGAAATGCGTGCCATCCGGGATTTAGTGCAGAAAAAAGATGTGAAGGGCATTGCTGAACAAATCCGGGAAATGAAACGGATTTGGGTGGGTACTTCAATTGCCAGGGGAATGAATAGGCGGCGGGATGCGGAAGCGGCTTTAATTGAGGAAAGTGCTTAATCACAAATGAATAATGACTAATTTCATAACCATTGTAGGATGGGCAAATATCTATTTTTAATAAAATTGGTTCGTAGTGAGGTTTTTCGTGCGATCGAAAAAGAAGGACTGAAATCCTTTTTACGAACCAATCTGTTTGAGTGTTCGGATTTTCTTCCGAGCGAAAAAGAAGGACGGGAGCATCTCAGTTTGGCAAAAATGAGATGCTCCCAGAAGGATTAAAGTCCTCACTACGAACTTTGTAAGTCTAATAATTAAAGCTTTGAACTTGCAGCAGTATGCGGTGGTAGTACAACTTTCTTGGCTAAACCTAGCACTTGTAAAATTTTAATCGCCCACCAAGTCATGTCAATTTCCCACCATTTATATCCAGCTTTTGCTACATTTGGATAAGCGTGATGGTTGTTGTGCCAGCCTTCTCCGTAGGTGAGAATTGCTGCCCACCAAAGATTGCGAGAATTGTCGTGAGATTTGAAAGTGCGGTAGCCTGTCATGTGACTCGCAGAGTTGATTAACCAAGTGCTGTGCCACAGCAAAACTGCCCTGAGAAATACGCCGTAAATCACAAATGACCAACCGCCAATTAGGTACAGCAAGATTCCTACAGGAATTTGCAGTATCAGAAAGTTGCGATCTAACCAGCGGTAAAATGGATCTTTAGCTAAATCTGGAGCGTATTTTTTGTAAGTTTCGTAATTAAAAAACTCTTGGTGCGGGTAAAATATCCACATCATGTGACTCCACCAAAAACCGCGCCGCGCGGAGTAAGGATCTTTATTGTTATCTTCTGTGTAGAGATGATGCTGGCGGTGTCCAGAAACCCAAAAAATCGGGCCGCCTTGTAAGGCTAAAGCACCTATTGTGGCGATCGCATATTCTAACCAAGAAGGCACTTGGAAGCTACGATGAGTTAACATTCGGTGATATCCCAAGCAAATCCCAATGCTGCCAAATAGCCAGTGCAGCAATATCGCTACACCTAAAGCAGACCAAGAAAAAAACCAGGGGGCTAATAATGCTAAGCCGTGTATTATCCCAAAAAATGCCGCAGTCGTCCAGTTAAATGCGATCGGCTGTTTGCCCTCAAGGGCCGTTTCGACGGAATTATAAGTCATGAAATTTTTATTTTAGATAACGGCGATCTGCTAACGAAACAACGATCGACCTTCCCCTATACACTGGTTAAAACTGATGCTCGCGAAAGCATACCGTTACAGGCGGAACAGAAAATGCAAGTTTTACTTACATATTCAGCTTAACAGGCGTTTCCTTTTTATGCAAGTCTAACTTGCAATTTATTGTATGGCCGCTCAACGGAATCCAACTCGGCAGCGTTTAATCGTTGCAGCGCTAGAGTTATTTGTCTCTCGGGGAGTTACCGAAACCACGACTAAGCAAATTGCAGAATTAGCTGAAGTTAATGAGGTAACGCTATTTCGGAATTTTGGTAGCAAGCACGGCTTGCTTTTGGCAGTCATTGAAGAGGCTGCCGTATTTACTAAGTTGGGTGAAAGTTTAGTCGATCGGACAAATCAGACTAGCAGCATTCATGAAACGCTCAAAGACTACGCTATTGCGTGTTTACAGGCGCTGGAACGGGTTCCAGAAGTCGTGCGATCGGTGGTGGGCGAAGCCGGAAAGTACCCCGCAGAAAACCGCGCGGCGTTGGGTAGAGGCTTTACCGAAGCCAACCGTTATGCAGCAGAATATTTTGCTGCTGCGATCGATCGCGAGAAGTTGCACACACATTTGAGCGCCGAACAGCTTGCGAGTTTACTCAACGGAATGTTGGTGGGATATGCGGTGATTGAGTTTACTAGCGAATTTCACGAACTTTGGCATGATCGGGAGGATTTTTTGGAAAATTTAGTCACGCTGTTTTTGCACGGGGCTGTATCGTCTTTTGATGAGGAGGAAGAAAAGGAGAATGCTAGTTTTTTGAGTGAGAATCGGAAGGTGGAAGCTGGGATTTTGCCTGCGTCTGGCGGATTTGGCGCCCAAATTCGGGACAGCCCCATCGCCCAGAATCAATTTGCAGTTAAATCGGAGTTGGCGATCAAAAAAACTGCTGGGGAAAATGTGTTAGATTTGCCAGCAAATTTAGTCGCTGCCATTTTGCAGCGAGCAAAAAAGCTGGGAATCCAACAATATGCTTTAGTATATGTTTTGTTTGGATCGGGATTGAGTAAAGATGAGATTGTTGGGTTGGAGCGATCGCACCACATCAGCGATTCTCGCCAACAACTGCTGCAAGTCACCCAAGGTTTGGGGCGGCAAGTTCCCGTAAATCAATGGATTTTGGGCAAGCGCTACGGTTCTTATACTAACAATCCGCTGACTCAGTGGTTGAAAAGCCGGAAAGATAGCGAGTCAGCTTTGTTTTTAAATCGAACTGGAAAACCCCTGTCGGAAAATGATTTAGTAGAACTGTGGGAAGAATTGACTGCGGGATTGGTGGGTGTTGAAGCAGAGGCGATCGCGATCGAACAAACTCAACAAACCTGGTGCGTGGAGATGTTAATGCGGGGTATGAATTTGGAAGATATGCAGATATTGACTGGGTGGGATGTTGCTAAGTTGCAGCCTTACCTGCGGAGATCCAGGGAAAAAACTGCTTTGGAACAAGCGATTCGTCTCGATCGCAAATCCTAGACAAATCATAGTATTCAAATGCCAAGGTCAAAGAAATGGGAATCAGTTTGAAATTTAACAGGCCTATAATGTACTGTGTTGAGACAATATATGCTATCAGATTCGGTTAATTTACCGTGATATCTGTAGGAAGCGGCAGTGCCGCTTCCCTACGCTGTGGCGAGACAAGATATATTCTGAAATTCGGTTAATTACCCATGATATTTGTAGGACACCGCACTGTCGTGTCCTATCTTTTTTAGCTGTTTCTCTACCCTTTTTAGCCGTCTTCCTAGGTTTTTTCGCATTCTTTTAAACTGATTTAATCTGAAATATGAACGCTCCTGAACCTTCATTAACTAAAACTGAATTAAGAAAATCGCTCCTCAACACCCGCAAATCCCTATCAGCACAAGAGTGGAGAGAAAAGAGCGAAATCCTCTGCAATCACCTGCAAAACTCGCCCCTATTCGCCCAAGCAAAAACAATCCTCGCCTACTTCAGTTTTCGCCAAGAACCAGATTTAAGTCCCTTGTTTGCAACTCCCCGCAAATGGGGATTTCCCCGCTGTGTCGGGAAAGAGCTATCCTGGCACATCTGGCAGCCCGGAGATGCTTTACATAGTGGAGCTTATGGCATACTCGAACCACTGCCTGATGCTCCTAAAATAGATTGTTCAGAAGTAGATTTAATCCTCGTACCCGCCGTTGGTTGCGATGTTCGCGGCTATCGCTTGGGTTACGGCGGCGGCTATTACGATCGAATGCTAACTTTACCAGAGTGGCGAGCGAAAATGGCGATCGCCACAATCTTTGAATTTGCCTTGCTAGCCCAGCTACCCGTTGACTCCTGGGACAAAGCGCTGCACGGAATTTGTACTGAAAGCGGGTTAAAAATGATACAGCAAAAATCCCAAAGGTCGATCGAGTAATAAATTTTTAATAATTAGCAGGATGTCGGCTCAAACGATCGCAGCAAAATTGGTTTGCAGCATCGGACTTCAATCTTCATAAAAATCTGAGGACTTCAGTCCCCACTACAAACTTATACAAACTTATAACAGTTATTTTACAAGACATGATATTATCCCTAGAGCCATCTTTAGTTCTCAGTATAGTTTAATCTAAAATCCAAAATCTAAAATCTAAAATACTATGGCCCAGCGCTACGTTCGAGTTAAAACAACACAAGGACACATCCATTACGGTTTGCTGCAACTGAGCCACAGCGTTCAAGTATTTGATGCACCTCCCTGGTTAAAAGGACAACCAACAGATTTGGAACTCCAACCAGATACTTACCAAATTCTCGCCCCTTGCTCTCCCTCAAAAATTGTAGCCGTCGGCAAAAATTATGTCGATCACGCCGCCGAAATGGGTACTCCAGTACCCGAAGAGCCCCTGCTATTTTTTAAGCCGCCCAGCGCTATCATCCCCGCAGGTGGAGCGATTCGCTATCCGCAGCAATCGGAAAGGGTAGACTACGAAGGAGAATTGGCCTTGGTAATTGGCGAACATTGTAGCAACTGCACTCCCGAACAAGCACACGGCAAGATTTGGGGCTATACAATTGCCAACGACGTCACAGCCCGAGATTTGCAAAAGCGTGACAACCAGTGGGCGAGGGCGAAAGGGTTCGATACATTTTGTCCCTTGGGGCCTTGGATTGTGCGCGAATTGAGTCCGGCTGCACAGTTGCAGACTTTTGTCAATGATAGCGATCGGCCGATACAGTCATCCCCGATCGATCGCATGGTATTTTCCCCAGACTTTCTAGTCTCCTACATCAGTCAAATAATGACTTTGATTCCCGGCGATGTGATACTAACAGGAACGCCACAAGGGGTAGGGCCGCTACAAATAGGCGATCGAGTCCGCATCGAAATTGAAGGTATTGGGAGTCTTGAAAATACAGTAGTCAGTAGTCAGTAGTCATTAGTCAACAGTCAGTAGTCAGTAGTCAGTAGTCAGTAGTCAGTAGTCAGTAGTCATTGTTGACTGTTAGCTGTTGACTGTTAACCGTTAACTAATAACTAATAACCGTTAACTAATAACTAATAACTACTGCTTTCCTGTCAACTCACAACTAAGAGAACCGGCACTTTTGCCAACTGCCAACTGCCAACTGCCAACTGCCAACTGACTAACGAACCTGCATATAAACAGCATCCGAAAGCGGAGGAATCTCTGCATAGCGTCCCAACGCCGACTGTACGACTGCATAGACAAATGCAGCCAAAGCACCCAAAAACACCATATTAAACAGAGTTTCCGCAATAAATGCGACTTGCAAGCCTCTAGAAAAAATCGGCAAAATCAAACCGCAGAGCATCAAAACAATGTCTAAAAGAATCGCCTGCATCGCATTAAAACGAATGAAGTGACTGATGTTTTCGTTTCTCACCACTGCTAAATACAGCGCAAAGAAAATAATCAAGCTAGCGAAGGGCAACCTATAAATCTGAAGCAACGGAGTTAGCGGGATCAAAAACAGTTGGAGGACAGGAAACTGTGCAAACAGATACCTGCCAAACCCCAGCCCGTCAATCAGTGGCAGCAAATAAGGCAAACAAGCAAAAATTCGGTCTGGAACAGTCGTAGATCCGCGCCAAGTCATAATGAACTCTCCTGAGTCGATCGATAAACTATCAATTCCCGTTAAACTCAGGATAACGCAGCAGGCTCAGTTCCGACTCGCCCGGAATTTTCCCACACTTAGAGCCGAGTAGATTCAGGGGTATTTAGATCGAGTCGGGTTCAATAGTCACCATCCCCGATGCCCTGCGCGGGCCGATGCTTTTAGGCCCTGCGCGGGCCGATGCTTTTAGGCCCTGCGCGGGCCGATGATTATTTAATATTGGCAATGACGAAGCCCATTAGACACTCGTATCGATCGGGCAAATTTTCCGTAGGTTTAGCAACTGGATGCCCGCAGCGAAGCTCTCCACCGCTCCAGCGCGGTTGGCCCGTGCGATCGGCGAGCACACAACCTTGGCAAACACACTGAGGGGCAAGCATCTGATTTTCCATTAGAATAACTAACATTTGATACCTCCGGCAGGTTTCATACCAGTAATTTCATTGTATGTCAGGAACTTGGGACAAACGGCTTAAGCTGAACACAATGTAATATTTGGATAAATCATGTGAAATCCGTAGTAGGGTAAAAGATCCCCAATTCGCAATCCTAAATTGTCAAGAGGTTGATTATTGTGACCGACACTAACTTAGACTTGCTTTCCAAAACCGACCCGCAGATTGCCGATTTAATCGGGCAAGAACTCCAGCGCCAGCGAGACCACCTAGAACTGATCGCCAGCGAAAACTTCACCTCCGCCGCAGTAATGGCAGCTCAAGGCTCCGTGCTGACCAATAAATACGCTGAAGGACTGCCAGCCAAGCGCTACTACGGCGGCTGCGAATTTATTGACGGCATCGAGCAAATTGCGATCGATCGCGCCAAACAGCTATTTGGAGCAGCCCACGCTAACGTCCAGCCCCACTCCGGCGCTCAAGCCAACTTTGCAGTGTTTTTGAGCTTGCTAGAGCCTGGGGACGGAATTATGGGCATGGATTTGTCCCACGGCGGACACCTGACCCACGGTTCCCCCGTCAACGTATCCGGCAAATGGTTCAAAGCTTTTCACTACGGAGTCAGCCCAGAAACAGAACAGCTTGACTACGACGAAATTTTGGCACTGGCGAAACAAAACCGACCGAAATTGCTGATTTGCGGCTATTCAGCATATTCGCGAATTATCGACTTTGAAAAGTTTAGAGCGATCGCCGACGAAATCGGAGCCTACCTGCTCGCCGACATCGCCCACATCGCTGGGTTAGTCGCCACAGGCCACCACCCAAGCCCCCTCGCCCACTGTCACGCAGTCACCACCACTACTCACAAAACCCTGCGCGGCCCGCGCGGCGGCTTGATTTTGACCAATGACCCCGAACTAGGCAAAAAGTTCGACAAAGCAGTGTTTCCCGGCACTCAAGGCGGCCCCTTAGAGCACGTAATTGCGGGCAAAGCAGTAGCTTTTGGCGAAGCATTAAAACCCGAATTTAAAACTTATTCCGGTCAAGTAATAGAAAATGCGCGGGCTTTAGCTGCACAGTTGCAGCAGCGGGGTTTAAAACTCGTTTCCGGCGGCACAGACAATCACTTAATGCTAGTAGATTTGCGATCGGTAAACATGACAGGCAAGCGAGCCGACCAATTAGTTAGCGGTGTGAATATTACTGCTAATAAAAATACCGTGCCTTTCGATCCGGCATCGCCTTTTGTCACCAGCGGTTTGAGACTCGGTTCGCCGGCGATGACAACCAGGGGCATGGGAACTACTGAATTTACCGAAATTGGTAATATTATTGCCGATCGACTGCTGAATCCTGAAGATGAAAGCGTCACAGCCGATTGCCTGCGGCGAGTAGCTGCACTTTGCGATCGCTTCCCGTTATATCCGCACTTGTTCTTAAAAGTGCCGGCATTAGCTTAATTTTCCTGATCGGCAATGGGAAATTTGTAGTTGGAAGTGTACGGGTAAAAGGGTAACAGAGCCGGGAAAGATTGAGAGTTGCCATTCGCGCCCCCTGTTTTAACGTGCATATATTTGCCGTAGGGGCGGGTTTCACCAGAGATATTTGTCGGTAGCCAAATATCTTTATAAACCCACCCTGAATTCCCGAATGATGAGGGAAATAACTCACAATTCGTCGATCGCAACTCACAACTCTCCGGCTCCCAACCCCCAGTCGCCCTACAAAAGACCTCTCCCATAATTCTTGTCGGGTAGGCATCCTGCCTGCCCTTTACAGGCTTTTATGGAGAGGTCTAAAGATGTTTCCTTGTGTTGACACTCCTCGGCCTTAAGGTACGAGGATTCTTAAGACATTACGGTCTTAATATCCCTATTGCTAGGGTTCCTTTCGCTGACTACATTTGCACTTTACGTGCGTAGTCATGTCTCCTCTGTGAATGTTTTGGGCGTAGACTTTCCCCCAGTCCGGAGGTAGGTTTTTAAATCTTGTCTGATCCGTGTAGTATACCACAGGCTTGCACATGGATATGTTTACCCAAATACATGAGGATTTCTTACTACACACTTTCGGAGAAAAAGCCGTCCTCAAAGGACGGGGTTTTCAACCCAATTTTCTGATAAGCCATCTGAAATGTAGTAGACTCTGCCTGACAGCCTAATTGCCCCGCACTATTTAAAATTGATTTCAGATGCCGCACCAGTATCTGTACCACGTAGTTGCTTTTCTGGTTTCTGCGATCGTCGTCCTCTACAGTACGCCAATAGTCAAAAAAATTGGTCTCAAAAGCGGGCGAGTCGATCGGCCAGGCGAGCGAAAAGTCCACAAGCGCCCGATGGTGCGCTTGGGAGGAGTGTCCATCTTTATGGGCACTCTGATTGCTCTGTTATTTGTCTGGCTCTCAGGAGGCTTCATCGATGCTAGCGGACAAATTCTCGATCGCAAAGACGAATATGAAATCTGGGGAGTCACCCTCGGCGGCCTCGGATTCTTCCTCATCGGTTTAGCAGACGATTTATTTTCGCTCTCAGCCATCAAACGCTTGCTCATGCAAATTGGCGTATCCAGCATCGCTTGGTACGCGGGCGTACAAATTGAGTTTCTCACAGTTCCATCCTTGGGACTGACAGATCTTGGCTGGCTGAGCTTGCCAATTACCGTAATTTGGCTCGTCGGTATGGCCAACGCCATCAACTGGATTGACGGTTTGGACGGTTTAGCAGCCGGAGTTTCAGGTATTGCAGCAGTTGTCATGCTGATAGTCAGTCTGTCAATGCACCAACCCGCAGCAGCCCTAATTGCAGCGGCGTTAGCAGGCGGCACTTTGGGATTTCTGCGCTACAACTTCAATCCGGCTCAAATCTTTATGGGAGATGGCGGCGCTTATTTTATCGGTTTCACTCTCGCGGGAGTGGGAGTAATTGGGTTAGTTAAAACTACGGCTATTACCTCTGTGTTGCTGCCATATTTAATTTTAGCTGTACCGATTTTAGATATGTCTGCGGTTATTCTCGATCGGCTCCGCAACGGCAAATCACCGTTTATTGCTGACAAGCGCCACCTCCACCACCGACTTCTCGAAGCCGGAGTATCCCATCGATTTGCGGTTTTATTTATTTACGCCCTAACATTGTGGGTGGGAAGTTTAGCCCTCGCTTTTTCGATACCCAGCGGCGTAATTTACGCACTGGGTGCAACAAGTTTGCTGGGATACGCTAGCTGGAAAGTTTGGAGACACGCTCGATAGTCTGTTAACAGTTAGTTGTTAGTTGTTAGTTGTTAGTTGTTAGTTGTTAGTTGTTAGTGATCGATAACCAATAATCAATAACCAATAACCAATAATCAATAACCACTAACCAATAACCAATAACCAATAACCAGTAAAAAATCTAAAATCTAAAATCGAATGGTTGCTGAAATTATTTGTGTTGGCACTGAATTGCTTTTAGGAGATATTCTTAATGGCAACGCTCAGTTTTTAGCCAAAGAATTAGCGAATCTAGGAATCCCTCACTACTATCAAACAGTTGTGGGGGACAATCCAGAACGCATCAAACAAGTGTTAGAAATCGCCGTTAACCGATCGCAACTTTTACTATTTACAGGAGGCCTCGGCCCGACACCAGACGACCTCACCGTCGAAACAATCGCCGATTTCTTTGGCGTTCCCTTAATCGAAAAACCGGAAATTATCGCCGATATCGAACAAAAATTTGCCCTGCGCGGACGCACTATGAGTAAGAGCAACCGCAAACAAGCTTTAATTCCAGAAACGGCGGACATTCTGCCGAACCGCAGCGGTTCGGCACCGGGCATTCTTTGGCAGCCGATTCCCAAGGTGACAGTGATGACATTTCCCGGCGTACCGGCGGAAATGCACTTGATGTGGCGAGAAACCGCCGTTCCTTACCTGAAAAATGGCGGTTGGTGCAGCGCAACTATTTTCAGCCGCACGTTGAAATTTTGGGGAATTGCTGAGTCGGCGCTGGCGGAAAAAGTAGAATCTTTTCTGAATTTAACTAATCCTACTGTCGCTCCCTACGCCAATCACGGTCAAGTCAAATTGCGGATTTCTGCCCGCGCTGACTCGGAAGTGGCTGCGAAAAAGTTAATTGAGCCGATCGAACAACAATTGCAGCAGATTACAGGCCTAGACTGTTACGGTGCCGATACCGATACCCTCCCTTCGACAGTAGGCAAATTGCTGCTGTTGGCCGGGGAAACTCTGAGTGTGGCTGAATCCTGCACGGGAGGAGGGTTAGGGGCGATGCTGACTGCTGTTCCCGGCAGTTCGAGCTATTTTTGGGGCGGGATTATTTCTTATGACAATCGGGTTAAGGAATCATTATTAGGTGTTAATCCCCAAGATTTAGCCGAATTCGGCGCAGTCAGCCAGCAAGTAGCGAAACAAATGGCGGCGGGAGTGCGCGCGAGGCTCAATACGAGTTGGGGATTGAGCATTACAGGCATCGCCGGGCCCGGAGGCGGTACAGACGCTAAACCTGTGGGACTGGTTTATATCGGTTTATCCGGCCCCGACGGCGTGACAGAAAGTTTTGAATACCGCTTTGGCGATGGCCGAGGCCGCGATTGGATTCGGCATCTCAGTAGCTGTACGGCGCTCGATCGGCTCCGGCGTCAATTATTATTGGTAAAAACATAGAAAAATCCTACGATTGGTCAATTGTCAACAGTCAACTGTAAGCTTAAGCTTTATTTAACACTCTCTACTCCGACATAATTTGGCAATCTTCCTTTTGCCTCTTGCTTATCTGTAAAGATTCGTTATGATAATAAGATAGGACTGATTGGCAAAGATACTGAACTCTCTCCTTTGCTCAAAAACAACCAGCAAGCGAGAAAGCAAGTTTGACCTTTGGTTTCAAAGCCGTGCTTGCTTATGTTTCAGAGATTTAGCCGTCGGTTTAGCAGTCTAGACTATAAAAAAAGGAGCTATCCGTTCAATGGAAAACATTGAAAAGGTGCTGGAACAAATTGAAAAATGGGTTCGCAAGTTGATAGAAGGACTGCTGAGTCCCGAAGCTCAACCGGAATTGGAACCGATTCCTATTCCAGTTAACCAACCTAGGCATCGTCGATAGTTGAGACGGGGTTTGAGATTTGATGTTGGCGATCGAATTCAAGTCAAAACTCAAAGTTTTGTGGCGCTGGAATTTAAAAAATTGTTAAAGATCCTGGTACTTCACGGCCCCAATTTGAATTTATTGGGTCAACGAGAACCTGGAGTTTATGGTTCTGCGACTTTAAATGATATCAACGAGTTGCTAGAACGAGAAGCGCAAGCCCTCCAGGTGAAAGTCTCAATTCAGCAGTCGAATCATGAAGGAGTCTTGGTGGATGCAATTCACTCGATGTTAGGGCAGCACCAAGGCTTGTTAATGAATCCTGGAGCTTATACTCATACGAGTGTGGCAATTAGAGACGCGATCGCTGCTGTGAATATTCCTGTGGTGGAAGTTCATCTGAGTAATATTTATCGGCGGGAAGCTTTTCGACACCACTCGTATATCGCACCAGTGGCGATCGGACAAATCAGCGGTTTTGGCTCAGACAGTTATCGGCTGGGGCTGCAGGCTCTGGTTAGTTACTTGGTTAAAAATTAAAAATTCACCGATTTTCGCGATCGGATGAGGGCAGGTTTTAGATGGAAGGCCAGCCCTTGTATGTTTATGTAAAATTGAAATTAGCCACAAGAATTGGGTCATGGCTAATGGCTAATGGGTAACATCCTGTTCCGCACCGCACCCCGGTTCGTAGTGCGGAATGCGAGTCGGCTCTTAGAATGCAGACGCTGACTGACGCACTACAAACCATTTTTGTGATGATAATCGATTCGTAAAAAAAACGGTTTATGATGGTGCGTCCAGAATTGTGGGTAATATCAAATCCGGTAGCATCGGAATGATTCAGATATATATTCTCGGACTCTGTGTACTCTGTGTTCTAGCGCCGGTTAAATCACCTGATGATGCTACCGGAAACGATATAATTGCTAAGGGATAAACTGTACTGCTGCATTTGATTTTAAAATTTTGGGCGCTGCAAAAAGCCCTCCCCACAAGAGTTAAAAAAACAAGATTTTTGAAATTAATTGCAGTACAAATAGAGGGCTAATAAGGAAAAAAAATAACCATTCCCAATTCCCCAATTCCCAATTCCCCAATTCCCAATTCCCCAATTCCCAATTACTAACAACTTGAGTTAAATTCAAATGCGCCATTCCCTGTTGAGCAAGTTTCAAGGAACCATACTGGGGGCAGTTTTAGGAGACTCTACAGGCCTGCAATATCAGAGGCAACTGGTGGGTATTTCCCCCAAAACAGAAGGCTGGCAGCCGATTTTACAACTGACGAAACACCAGCAATTGACCCTGAACGGGCAAACATTTTTGAATTCTCCCAACACTAAAATCCTCACTGGCACGCACTCATCCGAATGCGGGAGACTTGCAGTAGCGTGGACTCAAAGTTTAATTCGGTGTATGGGTTTAGATTTAAAAGATTGGGGCGACACTTGGGAAGGATTTGTCAAGTCGGAAATCTATCCTCCAGAAAGCACCGAGTTTCAAAGCGTGCTTAACCCTTGCGAAGCTGCTGTTGCTGCGATCCCGTGCGCGATGTTTTTTCACGAAAATAAAGCTAAGCTGCGAGAAAAAATCATGCTGGCGACAGATGTTTTTCCCAACGAAAATAAGTCAGAATTGCAAACAGCCGTTTTAGCTATCGGATATGCGATCGCCCGATCGCTCAAACAAAGACTCGATCCCTCGACAGCGATCGATCAAACAATTGCCTACCTGAACACAGATAATGCCTTAACAGAGCTACTGCTACAAGTGCAAATACTACTAGAACAGAAAGCCGATTTAGAAACAGCAACCACCCACCTGTGCAAAAGCGTCACAGCTTTGCCAGAAAAACAAGGCGATGGCGACAAAAGAGCGCAAACTAACTCAACTGTCAACCAGGGAAATTTGCTGCCCATCGCCCTAGCTTTCTACTGCTTCTTGAACACTGCAGAAGACTTGCGCTTGTCAGTGATGCGGGCAGCCCGCTGCGGGATAGCCGGACAACTCACCTGCGCTTTGACGGGAGCTTTGTCTGGAGCTTACAACGGCGCTGCTGCGATTCCTGTAGAATGGCGACAATTATCTTCGGCTGCGGTGGAATCGCGGCGGTTCGCCGAAGGCGGAGAACCCTCGCTCTGGGGAATCGGCAGCGATGCCAAAATTGTGGAGTTAGCAAATAATTTGTTTGCGGTGTGGGCGGGAGTTTACAACCCTTCAGCAGGCATGAATTCGGAAGCGCTAGCCCGCGCTGTGGCTGCACCTTATGTGATTAGACCTCGCAAAATATAAAGTTTTGAGCTTGAAAAAGGGAGGGTAAACTAGAAATTAGTAATGAGAAATGAGCAATTAACCAGTCAAAAGCGAAAGCGGAAGGAAAGCGGCAATTAAAAATTTAAAAATAAAATGTGACTATCTTGACTCCCAAAACCCGGTTTCTAGGAAAATGTTGGGTTGTAAAAGCAGGAATCTACGGATAAATCGGGTTTTTAGCCCTCGCGCCCGCGAACGGTTCGAGATAGATAAGGGCCCGAAAGAAGCAGCGGAAGCTTGAGGACACTGCTGGCTGGTTGGCTGCTTCTTAGCAAACCGAACTGCTGGCGACATTCAGGCAAAGTAGCTGGCGCGGTTAAATATTCAGGTACGGTAATTCGGATACACTCAATCAAGATGCACAGTCAGAATTTCTGACCAGGCTGCTGGATAACAGTGAACATATCTTCGACATATAATGAATACGATCTCCTCATTGATGCGGCAGATTGAGCAGCTAGGGGCTGCGCGCTCACTGCGCCAACAGATTGCTAAAGTGCAAAATGGCAGCAAAGCAGAGCCCGATCGCCCTGGCAAACATCTGTTAAGCCGTTTTTCGCTCGACAAACTGGATCTGCCCGAAACTTTTATTAAATTTAGAAGTAAAACCTCAAAATCAACTATCAAAAATCAAGCTCGTTCCCCGATGTTGGTGATCGTAGCGGTAGTTTCCCTCAGCAGCACTTTGGGCCACCGCTTCTACAACCAGCCGAAACTTGATGTGGGGACGAAAGCTCCTCAGACGATTCAGGCTCCTGCTAGTGCTAGTATCCCCGATCGCAAAACTACTGAAGAAGAGCGTTCATCGGCGCGGATCGGGGCTGTAGCGATATTAATGCTCGATCCAGCCGTGGAGCAACAAATCGAGCAAGAAATGCAGCTATTTTGGCAACAGGGAAGCGAACTGCGGCGGGAGGTAGGCTCGTTTCCGTTTGCCGCTACCTCGGCGCTCTCAAATTCGACTCAGCTTTATTTGAGGCGCTGTCCTGAGTGGGAGTGGCGATCGATTTTGGCGGCGGCTGGAGACTCTAGCGGCGCAACTTCCGAGAAGTTGAATTTGGATTCCCCCGCCAGTGATGCGCCGACAGATAGCCAGTCTAAGCAGGAGGCTCTGACTCAACTGCAAGCTTACAGTCGATCGGTCTCAGCAGCAGAGTTCAAAAGCCTGACAGACAGTATTTCCTCAGCTCGCAGCCACTATGTCAGTGCTGTGGATGCGCTGGAAAAACCTTCGGTTTCTGGACTCCGACAGATTTACGATACTTCGTTGTTCGATTTGTCGGATGCAGCTTGGCAGAAAACCCAAACGGGTATGAGTCGAGTGGCAAAAATAATGCTGGCTCAAGGTATCCCGCCGGGGTTGCCAAAAGAGATGTTGAAAGAAGCTGTGAAGCTGCAAATAGCAGATGAAGTGCCTTTAGAGTCGCAAGCTTTGGCAGTTGAAGGTTTAAGTGCGATTTTGCAGCCAAATCTGGTAAAAGATCCCGAAGCAACCAAACAGCTAGCTGAATTGGCGGCGCAAAAGGTGAAACCGGTGACGATCGCCGTCAAGCAGGGCGATATTATTGTTACAGAAGGAAAAGAAATATCGCAGCAAGATTTCGTGTTGCTGGACTATTTTGGTTTGAGCCGGCGGGGGGTGAATTGGCTGGGGCTGGCGGGGTTTGTGTGTTTAGTGTCGGGGGCAATTGCGATCGTGCTGCTGGTAGAAAGGCACTACCGCTTGCGGCGGAGAGATCATTTGCTGTTGCTGTTGCTGACTTTGAGCGCGCCCGTGCTGGTGAGTTTGGGGCTGCCTTGGACGAGTTTGCCCGCGATCGGCATTTTAGCCGGTGGCTTCTACGGTTCGGCCGTGGGAGTGACTGTGGTGGGGCTGCTGTCGGCGCTGCTGCCCGTTGGCTTAAATGTGGAGTTGATTCATTTGGTGGCTAGCGCGGCGGGGGGATTGCTGGGCGCTTTTATGGCCGGGCGGCTGCGATCGCGCGAGGAGTTGGCTCTCTTGGGCGTGGCTGTGGGCTTGACTCAGGGCTCGGTTTATCTGGTGGGGACTTTGATTGCCAGTGCGGCTGCAGGTGCGATTTGGTACCTCGTTCTCGGTACGGTGGGCGCCCAAAGTTTGGCCGGTTTGGCTTGGAGCGTTGTGGCGATCGGCATCAGCCCTTATTTAGAACACGTTTTCGACTTGATCACCCCGATCCGGCTGGCGGAACTTGCCAATCCCAACCGCCCGCTGTTAAAGAAGTTGGCTGCCGAGGCTCCGGGGACTTTTCAGCACACGCTGTTTGTGGCTAGTTTGGCGGAGGCTGCGGCTCGGGAACTCGGCTGCAATGTTGAGCTGGTCAGGACTGGAACATTATACCACGATATTGGAAAAATGCACGATCCGCTCGGATTTTGCGAAAATCAAATGGGCGGGGGAAACAAACACGATGAAATTAATGACCCTTGGAAAAGCGCTGAAATTATTAAAAAGCACGTTAGCGAAGGGTTGCTGATGGCGCGCAAGCACCGATTGCCGAAGGCGATTCAGGCGTTTATTCCCGAACACCAAGGTACGATGTTGATTGCTTATTTCTATCACCAAGCGAAGCAAAATGCTGCCCAAAAACCAGAAGATTTAAAGATTGCTTTGGCAGATGCGGATAATTCTAAGTTAGCCATCGCAATTCGGGAAGTGACGGAGAAGGATTTTCGCTATGTAGGCCCGATTCCTCAGTCGCGGGAAACTGGGATTTTGATGCTGGCGGATTCTTGCGAGGCTGCTTTGCGATCGCTCAAGGATGCCACTCACGAGGAAGCTTTGAATATGGTTAATAAGATTTTGCGCGCTCGTTGGCAGGACAATCAGTTGTTGGATTCTGGTTTGACGCGGGAAGATATGTCTTTAATTGGGGAGATTTTTGTGCGGGTTTGGGAACAGTTCAATCACAAGCGAATTGCTTATCCTAGTGCGGTTTTCACTCCGAGGTAAGGGGAAATTTTGAGTCACCAAAAAGCAGATCTAATTTCTGTGGAAAATTAGATTTTATGATGGCGATGTACCGCGCAGGGCACCGTGAACTTGTGGATTGCCGCTGACAATCACCACAGTTTGTTTGATTCCTGTGATTAGCCAATGTCTGTCTGTTTTTTGAATCAAGGAGTGAAAATAGTTTCCTGCTGTATCCAACCGATTCTGTCCCGATTCGCGAGTCTGGTCAAGTCGATAAATTTGATAGACAGACTTGCATTCGGCAGTATTATTGTTAAGAGTTACCTCGTGATTTGTGCTGACCTGTAGCGTTCGCAAACCCGCAAGACCTTCTACCCGCTGTTTTATGTATTCTTCTGCAGTTACTCGTCTGGGAGGTTCACCCCTGAATTCCGAGTAGTCGATATCTATTTCGTCGGCTAAATGCGATCCTCTTCGAGGGCTTCGCTAACGCACTTTTTGCCAGTCTTTGGTATCGAACGCATTGGCAAATGCTACGATCGTATCTGCGATCGCAGCGCGGTCAACAATCCAGCGGATTTCGGGCAGTTCGTACATAGAAAATAAATTTTTTCCGTTGTGTTGCAGAAGGAAGAAGTCATTAGTCATTAGTCATTAGTTATTAGTCATTAGTTATTTTAGTCGAAGAGCGAAGCCGAAGGCTAGTCATTAGTCATCAGGAAGAAGGAAGAATTTTAGACTGACGATGCCCAATGCCTCATCCCTCCGCTTCGCTCCGCCCTGCGCGGGCCAATACCCCATCCCTCCGCTTCGCGCTCGCCCAATCCCTCCGCTTCGCTCCGCCCAATGACCTGCGCGGGCCAATGCCCATGCCCCATCCCTCCGCTTCGCTCCGCCCAATGCCCGATGCCCGATGCCCTCAATCTATCCTTTGACTCCGGCGGCGGCTTCTGTCGGTACAATGTATTTTTGCAAGACCAAAAACAGTCCTAAAACTGGAACAATGGAAATAATTGAACCCGCCGCTACCAAACGCCAATCTAAGGAAAATGTCCCGGCTAAATTAGCAACTCCTAAAGGTAACGTGTAATATTCGGGTCTGTCTAAAACTAGCAGCGGCCACAGAAAATCGCTCCACGAACCGATAAATACAAAAATTCCTAAAGTGACTAAAGCTGGCTTAATTGCCGGAATCATGACGTGCCACCAAATGCCTAATTCAGTGCAGCCGTCGATGCGGGCGGCTTCTTCTAATTCTTTGGGAACTGCTAGGAATGCTTGCCGCAATAAAAATATGCCGAAGGCTGAGGCTAGTCCGGGAAATATTACGCCTAAATAGCTGTTTTTTAATCCGAGTTGTACTGTCAATATGTACAGCGGAATCATGACTATTTGGAAGGGTATCATGATGGTGGATACGATCGTAATTAAGATGGCTTCGCGGCCGCGAAAGTTGAGTCTGGCTAAGGGGTATGCGGCGAGGGCGCAAAACAGGACGTTGATGCTGACTGTGAGGCCGGCAATTAGGGTGCTGTTGAACAGGTAGCGGCCGAAGGGGTTGGTTTGCCAGACTTTGATGAAGTTTTCGAGGGTTGGCTGTTGTGGCCACAGTTGCGGGGGATATTGAAAGATGTTTTCGGTTGGGGATTTGAGGGAGGTACTCAGCAGCCACAGCAGGGGGAAGAGCATTAAAAGTGCGATCGCCCCCATGATACTGTACGTCCACAGTGTGCTCCACCGCGAGGGAGTTCTGTTTGGGGAATTTGATTTTTTAGTTTTGAGATTGTTCATTGTTGGGATATGATAATAAGTCCTTGCTTCGTGAGAAGCCTTGTTGTCCATAAGGGGATTATTGCCATGAAACCGTTTATTTACGAAACAATGTACATTCTGCGCCCTGATTTGGGTGAGGAAATGACTGACGCGGCGATCGCGAAATATCAAACTATTTTGCGCGATCAAGGTGCTGAAAATATCGAAACTCAGCACCGCGGCAAGCGCCGTTTGGCTTACGAAATCGGCAAGCACCGGGACGGAGTATACGTTCAAATGAACTATACAGCTCCGGGCGCTGCAATTTTTCCTATGGAACGCGCGATGCGTCTGAGCGAAGAAGTGATTCGCTATTTGACGATCAAGCAAGATGTCCCAGATGCACCGGAAGCGGAAGCGGAAGCGGAAGCCGCAGCATAAAACGAGTTTTTTGACTCGTTACCAAGAAAGAACCTGGTTATATCAATTCCGGCTGCGCCGGAATGATATAGAGGACACGGCAGTGCCGTTTCTTGCGCGCCAGATTAATTGTAGGGACTCGGCACTGCCGTGTCCCGATCTGAGGTAGTATTAATTCCGATGCAACCGGAATTGATATAACGAGCAGCAAAAACGCTAATCGGTGTTCAAAAATTCCAAATAATTATTAGTCAGTTCTTTGACTGCTAACTCGTAAAACTGCTGGCCGTGTTCTGGGGTTGCTAGGGCCGGATTTGAACCCATTCTGCCGTCGGGATATCGCCGTCGGAAGTTAGCAGCACTGTAAATTTTGTACCCGGATGCAGCTTGTTCCGAAAGCGGTGCTTGCTTGATTGCTTCTGGATAAAGGTACTGGGTTAAGGCGATTTCGCTGGGGGTGGCGTGGGAACCTTCTTGGTTTCCGTACAATTCTTTGGCGAGTTTGTAGACTGAACCGCACATGAACCAGTTGCCGATTTGACACTGGATGCGATCGGCATTTGGTAAATTCAAGTCCGACAAATGCGCGTAAGTCTCGGAAAATGCTGCTTTCATCGTGGCAATGTTGCCGCCGTGACCGTTGATGAAGAAATATTTCTCAAATCCCGCTTTTGCTAAAGATGTGATATGATCTCTGATTACGAGAATCAGGGTCTGCGGTCGGAGGCTGATGCTGCCGGGAAAGCTGGTGTGGTGCAAGGCCATCCCTACATTAATTGTCGGGCCGATTAAGGCATGGGCAGCTTCGCCGACACCAAGGGCGATCGCACCAGCAGCAATGGCGTCAGTTCCGATTAAGCCGGTGGGCCCGTGCTGTTCCGTGGAGCCAATCGGGATAATTATGCCGCGGGAACTTTCTAGATAAGCTTCTACCTCCGGCCAGGTACTCAAATGCAGCAACATTATAGGCAGTTTACAGATTTTTACTTACAAACTCGATCCTAGCCGGCAAGCGCAGAAAAAGAACTTTGGGGCAACTTATGATTGTATTCTTAAACACAGCTCTACAGTCCGATCGCAACTTTACAGTTATATTACTTAACTTTAATAATTTAACCAATTAATTACCAAAACTTTACCTTTTAATAACCTTTTAAGAGTAGTATAACAAGCATCTCCCTATAGATTGGGTGTTACCCGGTCAATTAACGGCGGGCAATGTTTTATGAAATTAACACCAACCCCTAAAAATGACCGGGCTTCTGATGCCTGGACGCAGGCAAACAGCGCAGCTATCGCAACTGCTCTACGGCTGTACTTTTTGCACGAGCAAGTAGAAATAGTCGAGCGCGTGTCTGTGGGATGGGCTGGCTAAGGATTACAAGCGATCCTCTTCGAGGGCTTCGCTAACGAACAAATGGCGGTCGTATAGGCGATCGCAGCGCGAGAGGCCTCAGCTACTGAAGAAGGCACCTCACGCTAGCCACATACAAACATAACTCCCACTGATATTTATGTCTTCTGCTGAATTAAGCGAAAGTCCTTCAAGGTTGGCTGTTGGACAAGCCGGCCGCATCTTGTTATTGGAAGGTGAAGACCTGTTGCGGGAAATGCTAGCTTTAGCCCTTAAAGAACAGGGCTATGAGGTGGTGGTTACTAGCGACGGGCGTAACGCTCTGCCTACTGTGCAGGCTTCCTCGTCATACCACGGTGAATTTGCCTTTAACCTGTTAATTATGGATTCAATTAACGGTTTGGATCTGTGTCGAATGTTACGGCACCAAGGCAATCCAGTTCCTATTTTAATTATCGGCGCTAGAGGAAGTGCGAACAATTGCGCTTTTTATCTAGAAGCCGGCTCGGACGATTATCTAACCAAGCCTTTTGGGATGCGGGAATTTATCGCTCGCTGTCGGGCGCTGATGCGTCGCCAGCGCCTCGTCGGTCAGTTGTCGCAACCGGTGATGCTGCAATATAAGAGCATAACTTTGTATCCCGAAGAGTGCCGCGTATTGGTTCGCGGCATAGAAGTAAAATTTTCTCCTAAACAGTTTCGCTTACTGGAACTATTTATGAGTAATCCCCGGCGAGTTTGGTCTCGCGATCGGTTGTTGGAAAAAATTTGGGGTCAAGATTTTATCGGAGACAGCAAAACAGTTGACGTTCACATCCGCTGGCTGCGCGAAAAGTTGGAAATCGATCCCAGTCAACCGGAATATATCATTACGGTACGGGGATTCGGCTATCGATTTGGTTAAACTTTTAAATCTGCTGTACGGTTGCAAGTTGCAGCCAATATCACGTAAGGACACAACATAGTTGTGTCCTTATTTGTACCTGTACGGTACGCAAGTTTGGCGTGCGATCCACTTTCCCGCGATCGGGCTGAACCCGGAAGGAAAAAAACAAACATTTTTCGCCCCAAGATTCAAGAACAATTACCATCAATTTAGTTTCGATCCTGCGGATGCTCAGTCGTCAACCTTTGCTTAAGCTGTGACTGTCAAGCGTCGAGAATTCCTACTTTTCTCAAGTGCAACAGCAGGTAGTTTGCACTCAATTCTTGCGAACAAAAATTTGTCATATCCTTTCCGGTTGTATCAGAATGATTGAACCGGCGCTAGGGCGCAGAGAAGACACAGGAAGAAAAGAGAGATGTGAATACAGGACGATCACGATTCGGCGGTTGAAACCGGCAGAAAGTCAAACAAAGTCGGCCTGCACCGACTGGTTCATAAAGAATCTCCAAAACCCTGATTTGCTATTATAGAGCATATTCCATGTAGATGTAGAGAGCGAGAAACCGGGTTTCACAGAACAGAATCTGTTTATAGGCGAGAACTCTAAAGAAACCCGGCTAGGAGAGTGTGCACTTCATAAACCTGGAGTACGCTGTATTTTATACTTTGTATGGGTCGGAATATTGTCTAGACTTGCATTTTTTCTTGAAGTGTTCTCTGTTGAGTCGAAGCCCAAATTGTCTTGGACAATAATACGAACCATAACTCAACACTCTGCCGTCCACTGCCAACAATCAAGTTGGTGGCAATCCCCTGCAACTGCAACAGCCGCAACCATATCTGAATTGGAAATTAATTCAATTAAAGACCATTTTGATGCTTCATCGGGGTTTGCTTTGACATTTAACAGCGCTGCTGGTTCTCCAGGTGCGAGGGTGACATCAAACTCATTTAAAGGAAGAGAAAGTCCTTTGCCTACTGCCTTGATATAAGCTTCTTTGCGAGTCCAACAGGTGAAAAAAGCTTTCGTCTGGAGATATTCTGGCAGCGAACTGAGTGCTAATTGTTCTAATGGTGAAAAAAATCTTTCAGCAATTTCTAAACAAGAAGTTTTGGGATTTATGGCTTCAATATCCACACCAATTTCTCGATTTTTGGTTATAGCAATTAGAGCTATTCCCCTAGTGTGAGACAAATTAAAACGCAGGGTATTTCCACCTTGGGCGATGGTGAGAGATGGTTTGCCGTAGGGATTGTATTCAAAGCATAGAAGGGTGGGGTTTATGTGCAGGTAGCGACTCAAAATCGCTCTCAGCGCACCGCGACTTACAATAAATTGATCTCGATCTTTGGGAAAATGAAAACGCTCTGCTTTTGTCTGTTCATCGGTTGAAAGAGTTTGTTGTAAACTCTGCAAACAATTTTCTGTTTGAGCCAAGAAGACGCGCCAAACATGAATTTCGTTGATGTCTAATTTCAGGTTTTGCGGTGGGGAATTCCACGAAGGAACGAAAGCAACCATATATTTACCATGCCTTATCCAAAGCTTCCAGTTACCAAATTACCGCTCCTATTCTCGATCTTCTTTCTCTTCCTTAGCGCCCTTTGCGCCTTCGCGGTTCGTTAAATAAATCCTAATTCCAACGGTCAATTAATCCAAGTTTGCACAACCTTACCTGCTAATTTTTGTCCCAACCAAGGCGTATTTGCCGATCGCGACTTCAGACTGTGCGCCTCAACCGTCCAAGTCATTAGCGGGTCAAACAAAATCAGCTCAGCAGAGACTCCCGGTGCAGCCGTGGGGGGCGTTTGTCCGAGACAAACGGCGGGGCCTGGGCTCAACACTCGCCACAGTTGTAAGGCCGAAATTTTGCCGGTTTCTACCAGTCCGTGCCAGAGCAAAGGCAAGGCTAATTCTAAGCCGATCGCCCCAGGCGGACTATCAGCAAAAGCCACAGTTTTCTCCTCATAGGTATGCGCGTTGTGGTCGATCGCGATCGCATCAATCACCCCATCTTTCACAGCTTGAATCAGCGCCAATTGGTCGCCCAGATTGCCCAGCGGCGGTTCTAGATGTAAATTTGGATCGTAAGCAAACGAAGCAGTCAGAGCATTTTTCCCGCCTCCAGAATCTTTGGCGTTACCTGAAATTGCCCCAACATTCAACAGCAAGTGCATCCAAGTCACACTCGCAGTCACCGGCAAACCCCGCGCCTTAGCATCCCGAATCAATTCCACGCTGCGCGCCGTAGAAACGCGCATGATGTGCACTTTCGTGCCCGCCGATGCCACCAACTCCAGGATGGCCGCCAAAGCCGATGTTTCCGCAGTCGCAGGAATTCCCGGCAAACCCAAACGCACCGACACCGCACCCTCCCTCGCCGCGCCATTTCCTGCCAAAGTTCGATCGCACGGCCACAAAGCCACCGACTTGCCCAAAGGCTGGATATATTCAAGCAAACGCCTCACCAGAGCCGGATTGCTAAGCGGTAAACCGTCGGCAAACCCCACCACCGCAGAGGAGGCCAGCTCGCCCAACTCAGCCATCTGCTGCCCTTTAACGCCCGCTGTCAGCGCGCCCCAAAAATACAAGCGGGGCAGCCCCGGCGACAAATTGCGGATATGTTGCTGCAACAAAGCTAAACCGGCCAAGTTATCCGCAGGCGGCGACGTATCGGGCAAAATAGCCACCCGCGTAAAACCGCCAGCCGCCGCCGCCTGCATCAAGGATTCCAGGGTTTCCCGTTCTTCAAAACCCGGTTCTCCGCTGTGACTGTAGATATCGACCAATCCCGGCCCTAAAATTAGTCCCTGAGAATCTCGTACTTCGGTGTCGGCGGGAATCTCGGTAATTTTTTCTTCGATTGTTTCGATCTGATTTTCTTTAATTAGAATATCAGCGATGCGATCGAGCTTTGAAACTGGATCTAACACTCTTACATTTTGTAGCAGTTCGCGACTCATATAGTAGCAGAAGGAAGTTCGGGAACGAGCAATGTACGGGATTTAACGGATGTAACGGAGGTCGGGAAGAGGGAAGTACGAACCGCGAAGGCGCTAAGTACACGAAGGAAGAGGTAAGAAGGAATAAGTAATAAAAGCAAGGGTTTCAATTATTCAGAATGCTTGGTGGTTGTGATCGGGGTTCGGACATTTGTTAGGCGGGGGAATTGTAGCAGAGGGGATTTTCTCTGCTACACTTTGCCGATCGCCTTACAAATTACAGTGCTCCGGCTGCTGTTTTGTCAAAAATGCCGCCGCTTAAATGAGTTGTGATGTTCATCGCCTGCAATACTGGCAAACCGTCGGGGCCGTGGGGATAATCGATGACGCTAACGGCCCCATTTCCTTGTTTGAATTGCCAAAAATGTTCGGGTTGCAAATTGAACAGGTGGCACAGAAGGGCTTTGTTGACGGCATCGTGAGCAACTACAATTCCTGTACCAGAAACCGATCGTACAATTTCTTGCCAAGCTGCGATCGCCCTTGTCCAAACTTCCTCCAAATTTTCTCCTTCGGGCATTTGTACGTTTTCTGGAGATGTTTTCCATTCATCCAGCAAACCCGGATAGGATTGTTCTATTTCTGATTCAAACTTTCCTTCCCAAAGTCCGTGACTAATTTCTCTCAATTCGTCGCGGAGTTGTAGTTGCAAACCGCCGTGATGTTTGAGAATAATTTCCGCAGTTTCTTTCGGTCGCAGCATGGAACTGCTAATCGCAAAATCTAATTTTACATCTTTGAGAAATTCTGCGGCTTGCCGAGCTTGTTCGCGACCGTTATCGTTGAGAGGTACGTCTATTTGTCCTTGAAATTTACCTGCTTTATTCCAATCTGTTTCGCCGTGACGCACCAGCAACAAGCGCGGGCCGCTGTGTCCGTCCCTCGGTTTCGGGAATTTTTCTCCGGTATGGGCGGTTAAATTCAGCGATTCTAATTGAACGGCAATTTTCTTATTTTGCTCTTTTTTTTCATCACCACCTACAGGAGAAGGCCCAAAATTGATGACGCTAATCCCGCAATTTGACTGCTGAATAGATTGATAGTAATTCGGAGAAATTTCCGAGGCTGTAGCGATGAGCGCGCGGTTGATTCCGTTGTGACCTACTACTAAAATTGTGCCTTCAGGGTGCCGAGAAAAAAGCTCTTTCCAAAAATTGCGGGCGTTAGCAAATATTGCCAATACTGGAAAGTGTTCGACTTCTCCTTCGGCTGAAGGTAGTTTCATGGAAAATTTGTCTGGCTGTTTTTGCCATTGCTGATAGGCGTCGGGGAATTGGTCGATCGCATCTTGACGCAACATTCCTTCCCACAGAGGTAAATCGATTTCCATCAATTTATCGGTTGGTTGCAGTTGTGGCGGATTTGTCAAGCGCGACAGGATGATTTCGGCTGTTTCTTGGGCTCGCTTCAGGGGACTTGTATACGCAGCATCGAAGGCGATGGTGCTGAGTATGTCGCCTACTTGAATCGCGCCGCTGCGCCCTGCTTCTGTCAAAACTGATTTGTCGAGGCGGCCTTGGATGCGGCGCTCTAGATTGTAGGTGCTTTTGCCGTGACGGACTAAGATAATGCGAGTCATTCGATTTTAGATTTTAGATTTTAGATTTACGATTTACGTTGCTGTCGAGTCTTCGTCGGCTGCTTGTGGCGCACCTTGTGCGCCACACATCGCTGCACAGTACACTAATCCTCTCGCGCGCGCTTTCGGTGCGTCGCGCGCGCTTTCGGTGTATACCTTACGCATAAACGGCGAGTCGAAGATTTGTGGCGCAAGTCCTGTTGAGCCGAGTCAAAAAGATCGGCCAGTGAAATTTTACCAGTTGTGGGGCTACTCTCGACTGGAACGACATATGGGGAGCATCTGGGTTTTGCAGCGCCGCATTTTTTGACTAAGCGTGCGAACACCTCAAGAGCTCGCGTATTGTACAACTCGTTCTTTGGGGACAGCAGTATAAATGCCAAACTTAGATGCTCCCGACATATGATTAAAGACGGACAAGACTTAGCCACGGATTTGCGCGGGACGGAAAAGCAGGAATGACACTGAAGCGGATAATTTTAAGTATTTTAACGGCGATCGCGATCGCCCTAGTCGGTTTATCTTTAGTTGGTAGTTGGAACCAGCCGCAAATTCAAAGCCGGCTGGAACTCTACCAGACAAATTTGCTGCTTCACGCCTCGGAGTGGCAACCACAAAACGGTGGCGATGCTAATTTAACTTCGGCACGCAACAATATTGTCGGTACAGAGCCTTTAAATACGGCTTTGACGCAGTATCGAGAAGCGCGAGATTCGACTCGAAAAGCTATCACAACAACTCGATCGCAAATTAAAGATATTCAGTCTGCCATCGCAGCTAAACCTGATAATAATACTCAGAATTTGGCTCAAACAAAGGTTTTGTCAGAGTCGATCGAGCAACAGTTAGCGCTGCAAAACGAAATTGACTTGCGCGTCGGAATTTTGCAGGCAAGCAATGACAAAACTGAGGCGGCAATCCAAACTTGGCAAAATTTATTGGAGCGGTACAAAACTGAAAGCGATGGCGATTCTTCGGTAGCAACTGCTAGAGTTTTAACTGGAATTTGGAGCGATCCGGCTCAACTGCTGCCGGATGCCGAGCCGCGCATTCAAAAGTCTTTGGAGGGTTGGTTTCGCTATCGCGCTCTCGCTCAACTTTACAAGCTGCAAGAACGTTCTAAGGAACTAGCAGCCCTGCAAGCTACGGAGCAAGCAACGGCTGAAAAAGCTATAGAAAAATTGGCACTTATTGTAGGCATTCCGGCGATCGCGCTTTGCATCGGTACGGTTTTGCTGGTTGGTTTGACTGTACAGTGGCTGTTGCAGCGGCGGCAGTTAGATAAGGCAGATTCCGGGCCGCTGTTGGCGCGAAATGGGAGTTTGGCTTGGGATGTGCCTTGGGATGGCGAGATTGTTTGGCAGGTGCTTGTAGTCGGCTTTTTCTTTGTCGGGCAAATCTTGATTCCCTATTTGTTATTGCCAGTTTCTCTGGCTGTTCTTAAGCTGAATCCGGCTACTTTTGACCCGCGCGAAAAGGCTTTTTATATCTTTGCTACTTATTTGTTGCTGTCGGCTGGCGGGCTTTCGGTACTGTATTTTTCAATTAAGTCTTTTTTGCCTTTGCCTGATGGTTGGTTTCGGCTTAATTGGCGGGACAATTGGTTTTTGTGGGGGTTGGGCGGCTATTTTGTGGCTTTGCCTTTGGTAGTTGTGGTGTCGCTGATCAATCAGCAATTATGGCAGGGACAAGGTGGCAGCAATCCGATTTTGCCGATCGTCCTTGAAGGTAGGGACAACGTGGCTCTGGCGGTGTTTTTCGGCACTGCTGCGATCGCCGCTCCGGTTTTTGAGGAAATCGTGTTTCGAGGCTTTCTGCTGCCTTCTCTGACTCGCTATTTGCCTGTTTGGGGGGCGATCGCAGCTTCGGCTTTCTTGTTTGCTGTGGCTCACTTGAGTGTCTCTGAGATTCTGCCCTTGGCGACTTTGGGTGCGGTGTTGGGCTTTGTGTACACGCGATCGCGCAATCTCCTCGCTCCCATGCTTCTCCACAGTCTTTGGAACAGCGGAACTCTCCTGAGCCTGTTTCTTTTGGGCGGCGGCGCGAGTTAAGTCGCGCGGTTGTTAATAATTGTGAATTCACCTTGCTTTTTTCGCAGGTTTGAGAAACTGCCAAAAAAGCAGGTGCGCCACCAGCCCGCGATCTTCAATCTAGTCCCAAATTGGGAAGCTAAACGGAAAAACTTGTTTTAACATAGAAGTAACATCTTGTCCGGTTTTTGTAGATGGATCGCACGAATGAGCAATTTCAACAGCCGCAAGTTAGAGGGAGCACCGAATTGGATGCGTTTCGCACCCTACGCAGCTCTAGGCATTTTAATATTTTCTCTCAATTCAGGCAGCGAACTAAATTATTTCATGAGAGGCTACTTGGTCATTCTACAAGCTCAAGCCGGTATAGTTCTGCTGTATTTTGCCATGTCTAAGTTTCGCAAAAACCCTAATAAATGAGTAAAAATTAGTAATACTGCTTAGCTCGATCGCACAAGTTAAAGTAAAAAAACTGGGGAAAGGGAAAATGGTAAAAGATAAAACCGTAGCAGTTGTGTTAGCTTTTTTTATTGGAGGTTTCGGAGGACACAAATTTTATTTGGGAAATAACGTAGCAGGGCTATTATATTTGCTTTTTTCCTGGACGTTAATTCCCTCACTGATCGCATTTTTTGATTTTCTCGGCTTGCTGCTGATGTCGGAACAAGCTTTTCAGGTACAGTACAATCACGGATCGTTGCCTTCTGGGTATATGCTCAGAGGGGCAAAAGATGTGACAGGGGCGATCGCCGAATTGAAAGGACTTTACGATATGGGCGCAATTACTGCCGAAGAATATGAAGAAAAACGCCAAAAACTGCTCCGAGAATTGTAATTAAGAAGTCAGTAGTCAGTAGTCAGTAGTCATTAGTCATTAGTCATTAGTCATTAGTCATTAGCGTTTTGTAGGGGCGGGCTTAGAAGAAAATTTATGATACAAATGACTAAATAAATGGCAAAACCCGCCCTCTCAGCTCAGCTATGACTGTATGAAAAAGGTGGGATTTAAACAATAGTCAAATATAAAATAGATCGAGGATAAAACTAAAGTGTCTCAAAATTTATACTGGCTGCGTCAAACTCCCAACTGGGTGTGGTATTCTTTTATTCCCTACTTCGGCGGATTGGCGATCGCCTATGCAGGGCAAAAAACAAATATTCGCAGTTGGATGGGATGGGGTGTTGGCATTACTTTAGCAGCACTAGCGGTATCTTCTTCAACTAATTTGGGGACGCTGGTTTGGATAGCTCAAATTGTCACTGCTTTTGCCTTGAAAAAGCGCTATCTTATCAAAACCGCACCCAAAGGCTTACTCGTTCCTGCAACTGCGACAAATGCCCAAGAACTGGCAAAAGAGCGCGGCAAAATAGATATTAATGAGTGTACCAAAGATGATTTGGTCAGAATATTGGGTTTGCCGATCGTCTACGCTAACGATATTGAATCTTTGCAAAACGAAGGCTACATTTTTACCCACGCCGAAGAGTTATCGGAAATCGCCGGAGTTCCAGAAAGTCACGTCAGACGCATCGCTCCGATGATTTGCTTCAGCTACAATTATCAAAAAGAATCACAATTTAGTTGGAAACGGTTAAATATTCTGTCGCCGGAAGAGTTAATTCAGAGCGGTTTAGATCGGGTTGTGGCTGAAACAATAGTTAGAGAAAGGCAGATCAAAGGTGCATACAAATCAGTTGTTGATGTCAAGCGGCGCACGGGACTGCCTTTTGATTCCTACCGCCATATTTGTTGATTTGTTAATTGGTAGTTGTTAAGCTGTTGTGGATTTAATTTTTATTGTGAGGAAGGGCTAGAAGCCTACCCCACAAGAGTTTGATGCACGCAGACCTCAGAAACCCGGTTTCTGACTAGATTTCTCTTGACTCGACCCAAAACTCGTAGAAACCGGGTTTCTTGCTCCCCATGCGTCAGCAATTAAAGTGTCCAAATTGTTGAATTAGGAACAGCTTATGACAACAAAATTAGAAGTTGACCGACATAAATTGTATGATACCGATTACCTCAGATGGATTGAAACCACTGTGGAAAATTTGCGGGTTCGCGACTACTCAAATATCGATTGGGAAAACTTGATTGCAGAAATAGAAGACATGGGCCGAAGTGAACGCAGGAGTTTGGAAAGTAATCTTGTGGTAATTATCCTGCACTTGCTGAAGTGGCAATTTCAACCGAATCGAAGAAGTGGTAGTTGGAAAGGCAGCATTGTTGAACATCGCAGACGCATTCGCCAAACTCTAAAAGATTCCCCCAGTCTCAAATCATATCTTGAAGAAGTATTAGTTGAATGTTATGCGGATGCAGTAGAACAAGCAAGTGCTGAAACTGGATTGTCTGTAGAAACGTTTCCGCAATCATGTATCTATTCTGCTGTCGAGGTTCTAGATTCTGACTTTTGGCCAGAGTTTTTGCCCGATGAGACGATCGAAGAGTAGTATGGCAAAAAGCCCGATCGCGCATATCCCAGTAATTTACCTTAAATGAACCCGCTAGCTAACATCTCCAACAGCAGGCCGCTTCAGCTAAATTATCAAAAAAAAACTCTTGACACTCTTGACATTTGCACCAAATAATGATATTAAACAATATTGGTAAAAATGGTAATTTTCCCTAGCATCAACTCCAATCCGGGGTAAGTTTTCCAGACATTGCCTTAAATATCAGTTGTATACTGTCAGAATTATTATTCAAACGCACAACGACACAGTAGCAGTACCGCTAACATCAAATTATGTCTGACTCTCCTCCATCTCAAATCTCCCCAGAAGCTGCACCGGAAAGTGCTGCTACCGCAGATCGCAGTGCCAAAACTCGGCAACTGTTGGGCATGAAAGGCGCTTCTAGCGGGGAAACTTCGATCTGGAAGATTCGCTTGCAACTGATGAAACCGATTACCTGGATTCCCTTAATTTGGGGCGTGGTGTGCGGGGCTGCGTCTTCTGGAAACTATGTTTGGAATTTAGAGAATTTCGCGATCGCGGCAGCTTGTATGTTGATGTCAGGGCCTTTGCTTACTGGCTACACTCAAACTTTGAACGATTTTTACGATCGCGACATCGACGCTATTAACGAACCCTACCGCCCGATTCCCTCCGGTATCATCTCGATTCCCCAAGTAGTAACGCAAATTTTGGTATTATTAGCCGCAGGCATTGGGGTGGCTTATGCTCTAGACTTGTGGGCTGGTCATGAATTCCCCACAATGACTGTTTTGACTCTAGTCGGCGCGTTTCTAGCTTACATCTACTCTGCGCCACCGCTGAAACTCAAGCAGAATGGCTGGTTGGGAAATTATGCCCTGGGTGCTAGTTACATTGCCCTGCCTTGGTGGGCAGGTCAAGCTTTGTTTGGTACACTAGATCCGACCATTATGATTTTGACCCTGTTTTATAGTTTGGCAGGGCTGGGAATCGCGATCGTCAATGATTTCAAAAGTGTCGAGGGCGATCGGCAATTAGGGTTAAAATCTTTGCCAGTGATGTTTGGTATCAGCACTGCAGCTTGGATTTGCGTGTTGATGATCGACATCTTTCAAGCTGGGATTGCAGGCTACCTGATCAGCATCCACCAAAACCTTTACGCTGTCATTCTGCTACTGCTGATAATTCCCCAAATTACTTTTCAGGATATGTACTTTTTACGCAATCCCCTGGAAAATGATGTTAAATATCAGGCTAGCGCTCAGCCTTTCCTGGTTTTGGGTATGCTGGTAGCAGCCTTGGCACTTGGTCATGGGAGTTAAGAAGAATTAAGAGTGGGGAATTTTGAGTTAAATAGTTTTTAATTCAAAATAATTAACTCAAGACTGTTCGCAGTGTTGTTGAATAAAAAATGTCAAGTTAAAAATTAAAAATTGAAGGAGGCTAGCCTTTTTGATTTTTAATTTTTAATTGAAGTTGATGAGGTTTGAAGGTCTGAACGTGGCAGAATTTTTCTCAAATATCAAGGATAAATTGAGCAAAGTCACTAAGGCAGCAAGGGGTAATTCCGATCGAGAATCGCCAAATGCTGCCAATAGCACGGGGCTAAACTCGTCACCGTCCCTGCCTGAATTGTATCCACAGGCAACGGATGAGCGATCGGAGTATGTGGTATCAGAAGATGCTGAACCTCCAGAAGAGTCAGAATTAGCATCAGAATATTCCTACCCAAAAGACGGTGAATATCCAAGAGTCCAGCGCCATTGGCAAGGGTTGAAGCGCTTAATCGTTTGGTTGGAAATTGAACCTCAAGTTACTATGCTGCAAGCAAAGGGAAGAGAATTGTTGCAGCCGGTATTCGGTAGGCGCAGAACGAGATCGTCAAAAAAAATCAAGAGGTTCGATAGCAGCAAACTACCGGAAAATAGCGGCTTGCAGAATACCCAACTGCAAGTAAATACTGAACTACCGGAAAATATCGCGCTGCCGAAAAATAGCAAACTACAGGAAAAGTTAAAAAAGCTACGGTCCCGCCGCCCGCGATTTTGGATAGCCATAGGTGTTGTTAGTGTGGGCAGTGGCGCTTTAATATACGGTTTATGGATTTTGCACACCTTAAATAAAGGTTTGCCGGATGTTAACGATTTGTCAGCGTTTAGCCGCGATGGAACGCTGACAATTAAGGCTGCAGATAATACGATTTTATTGCAGTCGGGGCCCGCAACTAGAGATAAGCTAAAACTTAATGAAATTCCAGATTTGTTGAAAAAAGCTTTTATTTCTATCGAAGACCGCCGTTTTTACGAACATGGCGGGGTGGATTATCAAGGTATTGTGCGATCGATAGCTTCTAATTTGGTAGCGAGAGATTTGGTGCAGGGCGGCAGTACAATTACCCAACAATTGGCTCGCGTAGTTTTTCTCAATCAAGAAAGAAGTCTTAAGCGAAAAGTTCGGGAGGCTCTTTTAGCTCAGAAAATAGAGCGGGAGTTGACTAAAGACCAAGTTTTAGAAAGATATTTAAATTTGGTTTATTTGGGTTCGGATTCCTACGGAGTCGCAGATGCGGCTTGGGTTTTTTTTAGCAAAACTGTCGATCAATTAACTTTGGCAGAGATGGCAACTTTGGCGGGTTTGCCGCCTGCACCGAGCGAATATTCGCCTTTGGTTAATCCGAATATTGCTAAGGAACGCCGCAATATTGTGCTCAAACAAATGCAAGACGCAAAGGTAATTACAGAAGCGCAGGCGAAGGAGGCGATGGCAGAACCTATGACTGTCAAACAAAGTCCGCCGAAGCGATTTAAAGTAGTCGCGCCTTATTTTGCTAGTTACATTCGCAAGGAATTGCCGCGCTATATTTCTAAGGATGCTTTGGAAGCTGGCGGTTTGACTGTCGAGACGACGGTGGATTTGAAGTGGCAGAAAATAGCGGAACAGGTTGTTAAAGATGCGATCGAGGTTGATGGCCGCCGTCAAGGTTTTGAACAGGCTGCTTTAGTTTCTATGGACACTAAAACTGGGGAAGTTAAGGCGCTAGTCGGTGGCGGAAATTTTAAGGAAAGCCAATTTAATCGCGCTACCCAGGCTTTGCGACAACCCGGATCGACTTTTAAGGGGTTGGTTTATGCCGCGGGGATAGCAGCCGGTTTTTCGCCTTACGACAGCTATCAAGATGAGCCAATTATTTTCGACGGCTATCAACCGAACAATTACGGCAAAAAGTTTAGTGGCTGGCGATCGATGTCTGATGCTTTGAGGGCTTCGGTGAATGTGGTGGCGGTGAAGGTGTTGGTTGATGTCGGCTTTGAGCCGGCGATCAAATTAGCCCACGATATGGGAATTAAGTCTAAATTAAGTCCGATTTATTCCCTGGCTTTGGGCTCTTCTGAGGTGAATTTGCTGGAGTTAACTAATGCTTACGGTACTTTAGCCTCCCAAGGTAATTTTATTGAAGCGCACGGAATTACTAAGGTGATAAATCAGCGGGGAGATGTGATTTATAAGGCTAATTTTAAACCAAAGCGGGTTTTGGATAAAGATAGTGCTGCGATTACTACTTGGATGTTGGAGGGTGTGGTGACTGGGGGTACGGGCGGGCCTGCTGCTTTAAACGATCGCGCTGTTGCCGGCAAAACTGGTACTTCAGAAAACGTGCGGGATTTGTGGTTTATCGGTTATATTCCGCAGGTGGTGACTGGCGTTTGGCTGGGGAATGATGACAACTATCCGACGTGGGGAACTAGCGGTACTGCAGCCTACAATTGGCGCGATTTTATGAGTCAAGCTGTCAAGGGAATGCCGGTTGAAGAGTTTCCGAAGTTGCCGAAGTTGGAGGGCCGCAAAGGCAGTATTAAGGCAAAACCGGTGCAGCCTAATAGGATTATTCATGGGATGATTGTGAATGATGATGGGGCGATCGTACCTTACAATCCCAATCCCGAACCCCCCCGCCGCGAGTGGCAAGAACCAGCTTATCAAGAACCTGCTTATCAAGAACCGGGATATTAAGTGATTGGTGGGGCGGGTTTATTAAGATTGTTTGTGGGTGACAAAATCCATTGCGAACCCGCCCCTAAAAAGTCTGGTGATTGCGACGTTAATTTACCCACAATTAACTTCACAACGCATTACTATTGCCGATCTTTCCTCCTTTGGGCATCTTGTAATTGCTTGCCTATTTTTTCCACCATTGATAAATCTCCCAAACTTTGATATCCCTCTTGTGACAACTTCAAATACTGTATCGCTTCGGGATAGTTCCGCATAGATAAATAAACTTGTGCTAAACCGTAACTAGCCTCGGTTACCTCCTCAGTCTCATCGGGTTTAGCTGTCTCGATCGCCTTTTTATAATATATTTCAGCCTGCGGCATCAATTGCGATCGCTCCCGATACAGTTCCCCCAACTTGCGGTAAATTGGCGCTGTTTCTACTCCGGCTTTTGGTAAAGTTTCTAAGGTTTCTATTGCTTCGGCATTCAAGTTTGTGCTAAGATATATCTGTGCTGTTGCTAATTTTTTAGCCGCTGGATTCGATAGTTGTTTGTCGATCGCCCCCACAGCCTCCTTCACCCCTTCAACTGCTTTCTCATCCAACAAATCAAACTCTGTATCTTCCTCTAACAGCGGACTTTCCGAAGAAACCCCCGTATTCGTTTCCACAATCAACCTGTACTTAACACCCGGTTTCAGCGCCGGTTCCCCCGGATACACAGCCTCAGTACTGCTAACCGTCATTTCCCAATTTAACTTCCCATTATTTTCGAGGAGGCTCAACTTATAGCTAGTCGCACCCGCAACCGGATTCCAACGCAAAGTCGGTTTGCTGTCGAGCAATTGCGTCCGCCTCGGACTGATTGTATAAGGAATTGGCGCATTATTCCAAGCAATTCTATCATCACCTCGATCGGGACATCTAATTAAATTTTTATTGCAGTCAGAATGCGACTTATCGCTAGCCAACAAACAGCTATTTAATTGATTTTCCCCCGCTTTAATTGACTTAATTCCTAAATCCGCACATTGGAGCGTAATTTGTCCGTTTTGTGAAGTTTGCAGTTTGTCGCCCGGATAAATTGGCGTACCGATTGTCGGGCGAATATTTCTGCCATCTTGACGCTGTAGCTGCACTTCGCCGCTAATATTCAGGATTTGTCCGTTGGGTATTCTTTGCGTTGCTGCGATTGCTGGGGAAATTATCGGATTGTTGGCCAATATTTCGCGGAAGCCTGGGCCATTTTCCCAGGAATCAGGCATAATTTCGATCGCAATCAATGTAAATGCGATCGCGCTTGCGCCTATACAAAATACCGTCTGTTTTTTCATTTGCTCTTTCCTAGGATTTGTAAACGCTCCTTTGCCATTTCGAGACATTCATCTTGTTCTGGAATGCTATAATTCGCATGATTAAGGGTTTCTTGCCAATATTTTAGTGATTCTTGTACTTTACCTTTAGTTTCGAGGACTTGCGCTAAAAAACATTGAGCTTCGGGACTATTACTGTTAAGAGATATTGCTGTTCTTAAATCTGCTTCCGCTGAATTGTATCGCTTTTGAGTGAATCGCAACCAGCCACGATTCTTGAAACAAGCTGATTTGACTCCATCGTATTTAGTAGTTTTTAAGCAAAGTCCGATCGCCTTTAAAACATCTTCAGGTTTATTTTCCAGCAAGAAGGATTTGGATATTTGAGCGTGAGCTTCTGGAAGTCCCCGCCAGACGGCACTTTGCATTGCTTCTCGCTCGCATTTGCGATCGCTTAATTGTTTACAAAGTTGAGATAAGTTATAGTAAGGCTCGCCGTTAATAGGATTGATTAATGCAGCTAGATTGTAGGAAATTTTAGCGGCTAAAAATTGATTTTTCCGGTGGTTTTCCCGCCCAAATGCGTTGATGGCATTTGCCAGATGGGGGCCCATTAATATATAGCCGATCGCCAAAACAGCTAAACTGATGCTGGTACGCTGCATAAATTTAGTTGAAATTGTAAATTGGGGGCGGTTTGGGCGAGGTGCCGCACCATCCGCTGCTAAAATCACAGGTTTAGCTGTGCCGCATCCCGGTAACGTTAATTCCTCAAAGTTTCGATGCTGACATAGCACCGGAATCCCGCTAGCGCCCGGAAATCGAGATTCCCAGCGCTGCAAATCATCCTTAGCTTTTCGCATTGCCAAAAACAAAGGATCTCCCTCCGCCAAGTATCTAAGCAAAGACTTCACAAAATCGTGAGCAATTTGATCTGGAATTGGCGCGCGCATCACAATTATTGACGGCAAATGATGATTCTGAGCCACCAAATCCGCTGCTAATCCAAAACTCGAACAGGAATTAAAAATTAGCAACTGCAAGCCTTTAAAACTCGCTTGCTGTACACCTAATTTTAAATCCTTTACTGTGACAGTATTGTTGGTAGGATTTTGATTGATGTGCAGCCTTCCGTTTGTAGCATTGTCATCGCTGTTGCTGTGTCCGGCAAAAAAGAAAATTTGCCAGCCTTTTTCATCAAAAAGGCGATCGTTAAAGTCTTCCGGTGTCGGGTTGTCTAAAAATTCTAATTCGCAGCTATCGCCCAAACTTTTTTCGATAATTCTGCGATCTTTTGTAACATTTATTCCCTTACTGTTACCTAAAACACATAAAATTCTGCCTCTAGAAGGTAGATATATTCCTACTTGTGTTTGCTGCCGCTGCAGTATTGTATACTCGGACGAACTGCGGATGATTTCACTCTGGCGGTATTCTTCCCGAAAATTCCACGCATCCCAAGGCAACTCGGAAATCTGAGAATCATCGCACTCTAGAAATATTTGAACGGCAGCTTCCGAGGGATTGCCGATTCGTGTCCTCAGCTTAACCTCAATTTTGCTGTAAAATTCGTCTGTTTTCAGCCACGATTGTATCTCTTTTTTTAAACCTTCATATATAGCGCCCGGATTGGTTTCAGAAATGTGAGTCGTGCTGGCATAATTGACTTTTATTCGAGCATCGCTTCTGCTAGATTGTAGTCCTGTACAAGCAGCTTTCCATCTTCTGTGCAGCACCTCAATATCTGGTGCTGGTGGCAAGCTTCCTTTGAATTGTTGAATACTGATAGATCGGGCTGGGTTTTCCAACTTCGCCGTGATGTGAGGAAATCCTTCTTGAAGATTTCCCGACCCTAAAGCCAATATGACAGTCCAAGTCATAAATTTGCTGTGGTAACAGTAATCACAAAATCATACCATAAAGTTTTCTGTTACGCTCAAATCATCGATCGCAAGTCGAATACTAAAACTCTCTCCGGGTTCTACCTCAAATTCCAGTGAAATGCACTGCTGTTGAACAGTCGATTCAAGCTCATCTAAAACTTGGCCAGCATCGGATATTAACGACAGTTTCAGGTTACGAGGCAAATAACGATCGCCAATCGCCGGATGCAACTGGGCGTGAACTCTGACAGTGCGATCGCTTTGTTGGGCGATCGCCACCAACAAAGCAACAGTTGTCCTCCCCAAACGCATTCCCAAATCAATCAACTTGGCCCTAGTAACATCCGCTTCCGGGAATGTCTGACGGATAGTAGTTTGATTCCCTGACAACGGAGATTCCGATCTCGAAGTTCCACCACTTCGGAATGCAAAATCTGGATTTTTATCAGGGAAAATTACATCTTCTAAACTTTTTTTACCTTGCTCAATATTCTGCCAGCCTGTTTCAAAAACATTTTTAAACCAATTGCCCAATTTTGACAAAATCGGATTTTCAAATTCGCGGGGCGAAGTCTGCGGCTGCGGGTGAAACACCGCCTCAAAAGGTTGCCACTCAGAATTAAATACATTTAAAAACCACTGATTTAGGTCAACTTTAGCTTCACACAAATGTTCTATATGTACTAAGAAATCATCAACAGAATGTAATTTGCTCAATACTAATTCGCCTGAAATCGCCGTCGGAGAAAACCCCAACAATCTCGCCTCCTTTTCCTCTTCATCAATTTCTACAACTATATAACCGATGCGTTCCTCCCTGGCTTCCAACGGCACCGGGTAAATATCAGGTGTCTGAGACGATGAATTTTGAAACCGATTTATAATCGGGCGGCATTCAATTTTACCTAATCCTTTAATATACAAATCTGCCGCATTTGCAAACAAGCGCATTGCGGGATTCCAGCTATCACATTGAGTTAAGTCAGTTTCAATACTCAAAATTGTGAGGTAATCGCGAACTGCCAGCACAGCCAAAGTATTTAAATAAACTTGCTCTTGTCTTTGTGGGTGACGTTGTTGGGATGAAAAACGTCTAGCAATATGCAGTGAGTTTTGAGTAATTGGCATGGGCAAAGAGTCTATTTCTGAGAGGTTATTCGAGTTCATGGTTTTTGCAATCCTGTTATGTTAAAAGTTTGATATCCTTGGTTTTCCGAAAATTTCTGCAGCAGGTGGCGGCAGTCGTTATTGAACAATTGATATACAGTGGAGGGGGCGCAGCCAAACTCTTTTGCTATTTCTTGAATGCTTTGACCGTACAAACACTGCCGCTGCAATAAAAGTTGGCAATTGAGCTGTGGTTTACCTCTAACGTGTCTGCTTTTTAACTCATTATTGGGATCGGTTTTTATCCATTCTAGAAGTTCGTCCAAATAGAAAGTTACATCTGGATCTGCGACGAGATTGTTGCTTGAATTGATAGTGTCTTCTTTGATTCCGTCTAGCCAAACTATGCGATCGCTGCTTTGTCTTTCCCTTTCCTGTTTTTGCTTCAGATGACAATCTAACAGTCGCTTTTTGAGATAGGGATTTAACCAACTCGTAATCTGGCTTATTTCGGGATTGTAAGCTTGTTTTGCTGTGGTAGCTTCACATAAATTCGCAGATAAATAGATCCATGTCTTGTGCAATGCCTCTTCGTAGTGAGGTGTATTTTCTTTCCAGAGTTTGCCGGATTTGAGAATCTCTCGAATGAGTTTACCCACAAAGTAACCTCGCCGGGGACTGCCCAGGGGATGCTTGCAAGCTTGGGTGACGAGTTCGAGGATTTGCTGCTGGGCGGAATCTCGATCGGATAATTTCGATTTTCCCCCAGCCCCAACAGCATCGGAGTCGTCGGATAAGTTGTCTTCCCCCTTGGATGGGTTGGATTTATCGTTCATAGTTAAGTGCGGCCGCAACTTTTTTCCTACATTTACTTATCAGGATGAGTTGGGACTTTTTTTGCGAAATTCTGAAACTTTTTGGTAGCCGATCGTTGAAAGTATTGCTGTGCGGTCGATGTGGCTGTAAAATTAGATGTAAATTTTTGTAAAGACTTGCGCGCCAAGCTCAAGAAACCGGGTTTTTGGCCGCATCTTCTGGTAACAGCGAATAATTTTCGCAAAAAACCCGGTTTCTTTGGTCTGAGTTACCCATGAATGACCAGAAACGGGATTTTTTACGAAAAGACGCGTTGCAGTCCACAAATTCGGTAAAAACCCGGTTTCTTCGATCGGAGTTGATAAGTTCTGTAATGAATCGAACCCCAATGTAAAATATTGTTATAAATTACTTGACACCTGGAACTAAATCTCTATTATCACTGACTATAATTAGATAAAAAATAATTTCCTAGGGAAAAATTCATGCAGAAACTAGCTAAAAATTTATTCGCTACAGCATTAACCCTAAGTATCTTGTGTTTTCCCACAGCCGCTTTCGCCAAAGCTAAAATTCAGATTGCCATCCTTTTAGATTCTAGTAATAGCATGGATGGACTGATCGACCAGACTCGTACTCAACTTTGGCAAATTGTGAATTTTTTAACTAAAGTCACCAAAGATGGCGAAGTGCCAGAGTTAGAAGTTGCTGTCTACCATTATGGCAATGACAGCTTACCTTCCTCGGAAGGTTTTGTGAGATTATTAACTGGATTTACTCCAGAATTAGATTTAGTTTCCGAAAAGCTATTTAGTATCAAAACCAACGGCGGCCAGGAATATGCTGGCTGGGTAATTCGCTCGGCAATGCAAGAATTAAACTGGAGTAAAAATCAGGAAGATTTTCGCGTGATTTTTATTGCGGGTAATGAACCATTCGATCAAGGCCCAATAGTTTGGACGCAATCTGTCAATCTAGCTGTTAAAGGAGATACTATCATTAATACTATCTACTGTGGTTCAGCGGAAAGTCAGGAGCGACAACTTTGGGCATCAGGAGCTACAGTAGCAAAAGGCAGTCACTTCAATATTAATCAAAACCAAGTAATTGTGGTAATTAAGTCCCCTTACGATGACGAAATTTCTAGTTGGAATACTAAACTAAATCAAACCTACATTCCCTACGGTAGAGAAGGAAGAGTAGGACAACAACGTCAAGAAGTTGAAGATAGTAATGCTGGCAGAAATTTGCTGATGCGTGGTGTTTCCAAAGCCTCTGAATACTATGATAATGCTTCTTGGGATTTGCTCGATGCTCTTGAAAACGGAAGAGTTACGCTGGAGTCACTATCAGACGATGCTTTGCCGGAAATTATGCGTGTTATGAATCTAACAGAAAAAAGAGCATATGTAGCTGCCAAGAAAGCCGAAAGAGAGAGCATTAAAAAGACAATCCGCGACTTATCTCAAAAGCGAACCGAATATGTTGAACAACAGCGCCAATCTAGTACCAATAGAGGCGAGAATACTCTAGATAGCGTAATAATTCAAAGTCTCCGCCAGCAATTAGCTGCTAAAGGATTTAAGCTTCAGTAGTTCCCGAAATACCCTAACAGATAAGTAGAAAGGCGTAAATATTTGTAGTTGGGATGAGGCAGAAGTCAGGAGACAGAATGCAGGAGGTATTGGGGTTTTAGCCTCATTTATCTTTCTTAACACAGTTGTGTTTTTCCCCACCGACTTACTTAAACACAGATGAACGCAGATCAAATCCCATCTGCGTTCATCTGTGTTTATCCGCCAACATCTGCAGCCCAAAAAAATGCCCAATCCAACTACTTCGCAGCAGGCAAAGATAACTGAGGCGAAGGATGAGAATAACTACCATTTTCCGCAATCACCACAGGCGGTTCCTGCGACAGCAAAAACTCGCGAATTAATCTAGCGACTGCCCTTTGCGCTAAACCGCCTACGACTTGCTGGCCCATGTTCTGCACTTCGCGTTTCAGCAACAATTGCGGCAGTAACTGCAATACTTTCGCGGTGTCAAAACCGGGCGTTGATTGCAATATTCCCCAAATTCGCTTGATGTGTTCTAGGTTTTTTTGTTCAGTTTGTGAAACTACTGGTTGATTTGCCTTGACTCCAAACCATTCGCCTACTACTGCTTTGGCGTTAGCAAAGGCATTGCTGGAAATTATGTCCAAATTTTTCACTAATTCGGTGACGATGCGATCGCGAATAAAATCTCCCCTTTCAGAGAATAAATATTCTAAGGCTTGATTCAGGATTTTGCTGACATCGTAATCGTCACTCTCGCGGGCATTGTTCAGCAAGTTTTCTAAGCGGTTCCAGCGGAATTCGCCTTGTTTGAACAGCAAATCTTTCAGAGATGCTCTCAATTCCGGTGCGGGGTCGCTCAACAGCCGTTTTGCTACGTAAGGATAGGCTTTGCTGAGCACTTTGAATTCGGGGTCAACGTTGATGGCGATGCCTTCTAGGGTGACGAGCGATCGAATAATCAAAGCATAGTAAGCTGGAACTCGGAACGGATATTCGTACATTACGGCGGAAAGTTCGTCAGTAATGCTTTTGAAATTGAGTTCGGCAACACTAGCACCCAAAGCATTGTTAAATACGCCCGCCAAAGCTGGAATAATTGGCGTTAAATCGGTATCCGGTGTCAAAAATTCTAACTTGACATAATCTCTAGCTAAACCTTCAAAATCGCGGTTGACCAAATGCACTACAGCTTCCAACAAGCCGTATCTCTGATAAGGTTTAACTTCGCTCATCATTCCGAAATCGAGATAAGCTAGTTGACCGTCAGGAGTTGCCAAAAGATTGCCGGGATGCGGGTCTGCGTGAAAGAAACCGTGTTCTAGCAACTGTCTGAGAGAACACTGCACCCCCACTTCAATTAAGTAAGGAGCGTCGATTCCTTGAGCTTTGACGGCTTCTAAATTAGTGAGTTTGATGCCGGTGATCCACTCCATTGTCAACACGCGGCGGCGGGTATATTCCCAGTAGATTTTGGGAACGTAAATATCTTTGAGATTTCCGTATAATTGGGCGAAGCGTTCGGCATTTTGTCCTTCGTGGGTGTAGTCCATTTCTTCGTAAATGCGTTCGCCCAACTCGTCCATAATTCCCGCTAAATCGCTGCGAATTATTTTGAAGTTGTTTTGTGCCCAAACTGCAACGCGCCGCAGGATGTAAATATCTAGGCCAATGTTCTCGGCTAAACCCGGCCGCTGCACTTTGATGGCGACGGTTTCCCCGGTTTTGAGTTTGCCTTTGTAGACTTGTCCGAGGGAGGCTGCTGCGATCGGATCTGCAGTGATTTCGGCGTAAATTTCGTTGGGGTGTGCCCCTAATTCTTCTTGTATAAATTGATATGCTACTTCGTTGGGAAACGGTGGCAATTGGTCTTGCAGGGTTGTTAGTTCTTCTAAATATGCCGGCGGTACTAAGTCGGGACGAGTTGAGAGTGCTTGTCCGATTTTGATGAAGGCTGGGCCGAGTTGGCTGAGAATTTCCCGGAGGCGCACGGCGCGGCGCTTTTGGTTGGCTGCGGTGCGCCCTCTTTTTTTGTCCCACCACAAACTGAAGGCAAAGCTAAAAAATGTCCAAACAACACTCGACAGCCGTCCCCAGACTTGCAGGGGGCGATTTCGGTATTGGGCTGCGATCGCCGCTGGATCGTAGCGCACAGCTTCTCCGGCCAACTCGTAAGCGATATCTTTGGCTGATTTGAGCGGTTCGGGAGTAACCGCCACTGTCTCTAGTTCTACTTCTACTGCTTGCAGGGGAACTGTTTCTATCTCTTGGAGATTTTGCAGTGTAGTGTGAGTCCCTGAATTTGAGTAAGTTAGTGGGGTGGCTGGCGATACTGTCTTGACATCCATAAACTCAGACCTAGTGTGAAGCATTGTAAACTAATTGTAACAATTTGTCGCCTTCTCACCACTGCTTTTAGATAGAGAAAACCGAATTCATTGGTCATTGGTCATTGGTCATTAGTCATTGGTCATTGGTCATTGGTCATTGGTCATTAGTCATTAGTCATTAGTCATTAGTCATTAGTCTATTGGTCATTAGTCCAAGACTTGTGCGCTATGACCCAAGAAACCGGGTTTTTTAGTGGATCTAGGGTCGTAATGCGTCTTTTTGAGAAAAACCCGGTTTCTGACCGCCCCCTCTCCCACTCTCCCCCTCTCCCAATCTCCCAATCTCCCAATCTCCCCCTCTCCCAATCTCCCCCTCTCCCAATCTCCCAATCTCCCCCTCTCCCAATCTCCCCCTCTCCCCCTCTTTACTCCCCCCCGGTTCTCTGGAGTCGATCGCGAATACCTGAAAGTTGCGATTTTGTGCTGACGGGCGATCGAGGTTGGGGCATTTCGGTATCCGGCCAGTTCGGTAAGTCGTTACAGACACAGGACTCAGGTGGCATTCCGGCTTGGTGGAACACTACGGGCATAGCGCAGCGCGCGCAGGGACTGACTTCCCATGCTGGTGTCAGCAGTTGGGCAATTGTTTCGTTTGTGCCTTGCAGGTAGCAGTCGCCGCTGTCGGGGGAGATAATTTTTTGCCAGCATTCTTCAAATTCGCTGCTGTAGCGATCGCCCGCAATTACCGATTTTGGCAGCAGCGCTTCGGAACCGTTGCGAATTAATACTTTTTTGCCTAACTGAAACCAGTAAGCAATATATTTTTTTACTTCAGTATTTGATGCCATAATTTTTAGTCAACCCTTCAACTAATTGATGATTTTAGACTTTAAATTTGAAATTAGCCCTCTTTCTCAAGAAACATTTTATCTTTTACATTGTTTCAAGATTTGGCTATTCCTCATATCAAATTGTTGTGCTATTTGCCCTAGGGAGTATGTTTTTTGACTAATTTATGTGACTCTTGAGTTTTCAATCTTCGTTAAAATTATACCTGATTTTCAGTTAAAATTTTATGTCGGGAAACCGAGATGTTTTCTCCCTTGTCGATCGCCCTTCGGGGCTGTTAATTCTTGGCTGGCGGCAGCGGCGTACCCAAGGCGCTCAAATTCAAGGCGTAACCTCCGGTGACGAGATAAACAGAATCGGCGATCGCCCCGATGTGCCGCACCAGAGTGCCGAGGCGATCGCGAAACAGCCGCCCCGCCGGATAAGCAGGCACAACCCCCCATCCGGTTTCTTCTCCTACCAAAATTACATCGGCCGCTGTTGACTCCAAACCGGCGAGCAAATCTTGCTGCGTAGTAGCCCAAACCTGCGCTTCTTGTTCCAACAGATTCGCCGTCCAAGTTCCCAGGGAATCAATCAACAAGCATTCTGACGATTGAGCCGATCGCACAACTGCCGGTAATTCGATCGGCACTTCGAGAGTTTCCCAATCAACCTGACGGCGATTTCGGTGCTGTTCGAGGCGGCTCATCCACTCCAAATCCGCTTCATCAACCAAGCCGGTAGCCACATAGATTACTTGTTTTCCCGAACCTGCCGCCAGAGTTTCAGCCCATTCACTTTTGCCGCTTCGGCCCGGCCCAGTTACTAAAATTAATTGTCTCAATTCCGTTGGTTCTAAGTTAGTCATTTGTTATCTGTTATTTGCTATTTGTTATTTGTTATTTGTTATTTGTTATCTGTTATTTTAGCCGAAGAGCGAGTTGTCCGGTGGCGAAGCCGAAGCAAGTCGAAGGCTAGTCATCGATCGCATCATTAGACAAGCGAAAAAAAACCTAGTATTTGGTAGGAGTGAGTTGAGCTGAATATCACTCCTATACAATCCTGTCTATCGAGGCAAAACCGACCATCCCGATCGGCGTGTTTATTTGTAATCAGCTATTTACAAAGGATTAAACATAATTAGCAATTACCCATTACCAATTACCCATTATGATTTAAACTGCCAACGGTTAAATGCTTTTTAAGCGATAATAGCATCGATCGCAGAAAATCGGAGTCAGTCGATCGAGAACCCCAATATTTCCTCATCTCTCAATTATGTCAGATAGTCCTCAGATATCAGCAATAATTTGCACCCACAATCGCGCGGCCTATTTAGCGGGGGCGATCGACAGCTTGCTGGTACAGGATTTTCCCGACAACTTTGAAATAGTAGTAGTGGATAACGCCTCTAGCGATTATGCCAGTCCCGAAAGTTCCGCTTCGCGCACGCGGGAGGTAGTAGAAGCCCGATTGGGCGATCGGCGTCTCAAGTACGTCTGGGAACCCGAAATCGGTCTGTCAATCGCCCGGAACACCGGCGCTAAGCAAGCTGGCAGCGAAATATTAGCTTATCTCGACGACGACGCTGTTGCCGATCCAAATTGGCTCAGGGAACTGTACAGCGCTTATCAAAGCAATCAAAAACTAGCCGTAGCCGGCGGCAAAGTTAACTTGCTGTGGCCTTGCGGAATCAGCCCGCCCGCATGGCTGTCACCAGGATTGGCCCAAAACTTAGGAGAATACGATTTAGGCGATACTTGCCAGTACGTGACTGCTGCCGGTTTGACTCCCAGGGGTGTCAACTACTCGATCCGGCGCGCTTTTCTCGAACAAATTGGCGGCTTCGATGTCAAACTCGGTAGAGTCGGTAAAAAGTTGCTGTCAAACGAAGAATTGCGCGCCACAGAATTAGCATTAGAGTTAGGTTGGCAAGTTGTTTATCTGCCGTCTGCCCTAGTGCTGCACAATGTCGCCCCAGAAAGGCTTAACAAAGCTTGGTTTCTAGAGCGCGGGTGGTGGCAAGGCATTAGCGAGTGTTATCGAGAACAATTGTCGGATCGAGCCGGTATTGCTCAGCTTGGGCGGGGGGGTGAAAGAATATTGAGGGGTATCTGGAAGTCTTTTAAATACATTAGAGATCCGGCGCTGCGCTTTGAAAATTTCGTTTTTGCCTGGGGTCAAATCGGTTATTTGAGTGCAGCCCTCCGCGGCATGATTTTTCTACCGAAATCGACCAGCAGGCCTTAGGCTATAAGCAATATCCCTCGCCGATCGAGTCGTCGGCGCTACCAGGCCGATCGCACTTCAACCACAACAACTCCACCGCATTCAGGTTCAAGCAATCGATTATGACCTCTAGTTCATCCAAGATTCCGGTTTCGGTTCTCATTCCGGCAAAAGACGAAGAACTTAATCTACCTGCGTGTCTGGCCAGCATTGCTAGGGCGGACGAAGTTTTCATGGTTGATTCCCAAAGCAGCGATCGCACGGTAGAAATTGCCATCAGCAGCGGTGCAAAAATAGTGCAGTTCTACTTCAATAATCGCTGGCCCAAAAAGAAAAATTGGTCTTTGGACAACCTGCCCTTTCGCAACGAATGGGTCTTAATTGTCGATTGCGACGAGCGCATTCCCCCGGAACTTTGGGACGAAATCGCCTGCGCGATCGAAGACCCCAATTTTGAAGGCTACTACCTCAACCGCAAAGTCTTCTTTTTAGGTCAATGGCTGCGTTACGGCGGCCGATATCCCGACTGGAATTTGCGTTTGTTCAAGCATCAAAAAGGCCGTTACGAAAATCTCGGCACCGAATCCGTCCCCAATACAGGTGACAACGAAGTTCACGAACACGTCATTTTAGCCGGTCAAGTCGGCTACTTAAAAAATGACATGATCCACGAGGATTATCGCAATTTATTTCACTGGATCGAGCGTCACAACCGCTATTCTAATTGGGAAGCTCGCGTTTATTACAATATTCTTACAGGTCGCGGCGACAGCGGCACTATTGGCGCTAACCTATTTGGAGATGCCGTGCAGCGAAAGCGATTCCTCAAAAAAGTTTGGGTGAGGCTGCCTTTTAAACCAATGCTGAGATTTATTTTATTTTACTTTATTCAGTTAGGCTTTTTGGATGGAAAAGCTGGCTATGTTTATGCAAGGTTATTGAGTCAGTACGAATATCAAATTAATGCCAAACTTTATGAATTGAGCTGCTGCGGCGGCCAGTTGAATGTGGCAGAATCTGAGCCTCCCTTACCTGCGCCTGTAATAAGAAGTCAGGAAACGGAAGTTAAATCGCCTTAATATTTGGCCGGTATTTGTAAAGTTGGCACTGATTGGCTTGAGTAATTTTGAGATTTTTTGCCTAAATCTTTGATTGATTGATATAGCCTTTCGAGCTCTCATATGAGGTACTATCCGGGATAGACCCGCGCCGGCCCGCGCCGGCCCGCGCCGGGCATCTTGCCCCCCGAGCGAAGTCGAAGGGTGGGCATAGGGCCTAGGGCTATCCTCACCACGCGATCGAACCGCTATAGGCGCAGATAATTTCCTGATTGAAAAACGGATAAAAGAGAGATTCTTTTATTTAATAAGTTCTTCTAGTGAGGGGAAAAGTAATTTTTCGGCGCTGATTTTTTCGCAATCGCAAGGCTGTTGATTTGCGGATATTTCTGAGACTTTTCCCATCAGCAATTGGATGCTTTCGATTAGCAATGGTAGAGTTAATAAAATAATTGATGCAGAGACTAGCAAGCTAATCAAGCCGTCCGCCCAATTCCAGTGCAGCCACGCCACGGCGATCGCAGCTAAAATTACTCCAACCGACGAAAATATGTCGGCCACGGCGTGCAGAAACGCGCTTTTGAGGTTTAAGTCGCCGTGACAGCAGGAATGCAAGCAACAAGCATTGATCGAGTTGATGCTTAAACCGACTGTGGCGGTAATTAACATCGGGAGTCCTTCTACTTCGGAGGTTGGAGACTGCAAGCGGGCGATCGACTCTGCTGCAATCCACAGGGCGACGGCCACTAAACTGATACTATTAATTACAGCGGCAATGATTTCTCCTCGTTCCGGGATTGGCGATCGGGCGATCGCACAATCTACTGATTTACTTTTGCGTTTGACTGAAGAGTACCAAGTGGCTGTCAAAGTTATTGCTAAAGCTGCTACATCTGAAAAAACGTGACCCGCATCTGCTAATAGGGACAAACTATGAGAATTAAGTGCAGCGATTAACTCTGCTACAAAAAAGCTGCTAAGCAGTACCAAAGCTATTTGTAAAAGTCGCACTTTGTTGTCAATTCTGGGAGTTTGATTTTCGCACAGTGCCAGATCCTTGGCCTTTTCAGAGTGTAAATTGTCCCTAACTGGAAATATCATGCAGCAGTCCTTAAGCTTAAACTAGATTTTTAATTAAACATTAAATTAACTATCAATGACTTATAATATACCAACTCCGCACCAACAACCGGAAAATCCGATCGCAAATTCCCCAAATCCTGAAATAAACCCTAGTCCAATTAGCGATAATCACCCAAATACTTTGACAGGTGAATCTTTAATTGATTTGCGACTGTACAACCAGTCAAAGTTCGATCGCGGCCGGCCTGGTTGGCTAATTTTGATTTGGTGGTTCGTACAGGCGATCGCATTTCCCCTCACTCCACACCCTTTTAACGGCATCAGAAGCGGCTTGCTGCGGTTATTTGGCGCGAAAATAGGTTTTGGCGTAATTATCCGCCCCACGGCTCGTTTTACCTATCCTTGGAAAATAGAAATTGGCGATTGCAGTTGGATCGGCGACGATGTTGTATTGTACAGTCTCGATCGAATTGCGATCGGCAAACACTGCGTCATTTCTCAAAAAAGTTACCTTTGCACCGGCACCCACGATTCCCAAGACCCAGCTTTCGGCTTAATCACAGCATCTGTTATCATAAATAATGGCGTTTGGATTGCCGCCGACTGCTTCATTGGTCCCGGTGTCGAAATCGGTGCCAACGCTTTAATTGGAGCTCGCAGCAGCGTCTTTAAAAATATGCCAGCCGGCTTTGTTTGCACGGGAACACCCTGTCGTGCCCGCTACCTGCGAGAAATTAACCAAAGTTCAAAAGAGACATTGCACCGAGAAACTAAGCAGCTTGACAAGCTTCCTGCCGAATAGGAATTTCAATAACGAATTCTATTCCCTTTTCTTCTGTAGGTTGGCAGTACAATCTGCCCCCATGCTTTTCAACGATAATTTGGTAACTGATAGATAACCCCAATCCAGTTCCCTTACCGATCGGTTTGGTAGTAAAAAAGGGGTCAAATAGTTTCGGTTGTAGACTTTCGCAAACTCCTCTACCGTTGTCACCAATATGAATCGCCACCCACTCCTCGTCAATTACTTTTGTACTAATCTGAATGCGGTTCGGGTGTTGTTTGATTTCTGAAAACGAACGCTGCTGATTAGATTCATTTAAAGCATCAATGGCATTGGCAAGAATATTCATGAACACTTGATTTAATTGTCCGGCATGGCATTCTACTGGTGGAAGCTGACCATAATTTTTTATTAGTTCAATCTCAGGATGCTCTGGTTTTGCTTTTAAACGATGATGCAGGATAGTGAGTGTACTATCAATTCCTTCATGAATATTTACTGCTTTCACCTCTGCCTCATCTAGGCGAGAAAAGATTCGCATAGACTTGACAATCTCTTGGATGCGCTCCGTTCCTAAGTTGATTGAGTTAAGAACTTTGATAAAATCTTCCTCTACAAAGTCTAGTTCTATTTCATCCATTGCTGCTTGAATCCGAGGGGTGGAATTTACATAATCTTCTTGATATAGATGTATAAGTTTTAGCAAGTTATGAGCGTACTCTTGGGCATAACCCAGATTGCCAGATATGAAATTTATCGGGTTATTTATTTCATGAGCAATCCCAGCCGCCATTTGCCCTAAGCTGGACATTTTCTCGTTTTGGATTAACTTAAGTTGCATTTGTTGTAAATTATCATAGGCTTGGCTGATTTCTACAACTTTTTCCTCCAATAACGTATTTTTTTCCTCTAATTTGTCAGCTAGAATATGAAGCTTTAAATGCAGCTTGACGCGAGCTAATACTTCCTCTTGTTGGAAGGGTTTGGTAATATAATCTACAGCCCCAAGCTTAAACCCCTCAACTTTATTGGCCGTATCCGAGAGCGCCGTCATAAATATAATGGGAATCTGTTTAGTTTCTGGATTAGCTTGTAATCGACGACAGGTTTCAAATCCATCAATCTCTGGCATCATGACATCTAACAAGATTAGATCGGGGAGAGCATATTTGACTCGCTCTAGTGCCATTTTGCCAGATTTTGCAACCCGAACTTCAAATCCTTCTTGGCTTAAGGCATCAGATAAGACACCCAAGTTAGCTGAATTGTCATCAACTATAAGAATCGTACCCTTTGCTTGAATTTCTGAATTCATAAACCTTACTTGTAGGACTCAATAAATGTTAAAATTTCTTCGTCTTGAAAGTCTTTTGCCATTTGATACAATATTTTAGCAAAGGGAATGTATTTGGGATCTATTTCTTCCAGTAATGCCGCCTGCTTAACTATTTCTAGGAAATTTCCTTGCATAGCCAGCTCGTATAGTATTTCCATTTTTGTAGCAGGCGGGGCAATTAGCTCGTTGGTGTCTGAGGATCTCGCCAGTGGCTCTTCATTAGCTTCATAAACCCATTCCAAACCAAGATACTGTTGCAATTTTTGTAGTAGTTCCGTGGCTTGAACAGGTTTGGGAATAAAGGTGTTGCCTCCTGCTTCTAAACTTCTGTATTGATCGGTTTCAAATACGCTCGCAGAAGAGACAATAATCACGATGTCTTTGAAGTTTGCCGATTCTCGAACCCGCTTAATGAGCTCGTAGCCATCTAGTTCGGGCATTAGTAAGTCGGTAACGATTAAATCTGGCTGCAACTCTATAATTTTTTCCCAGCCTTCCTGCCCATCGTTGGCTTCAGACACCTCAAAGCCGATCGGACTGAGCAAATTGCTAATTACCGAACGGTTAGCCCATTTGTCATCGATCACCACAATTTTAGGTTGGCGGTCTTTGATGCCAATAATCTGCCCGTGATGGTCGATTTGAGACGTTTTTACCCATTCCTCGGCTTGAGACAGATTGACATCGAACCAGAAAATACTGCCAACATTCATCTCACTTTGAACCTCAATGGTACTGCCCATTAGTTCTACAATCCTTTTGCTAATTGCCAGTCCCAATCCCGTACCTTCCGTCTGCCGTCTGCGATCGCCTACCTGCTCGAAGGGCTGAAAGATAGCTTGGAGTTGATCTTGGGCAATGCCGATACCTGTATCGCGTATTTCAAAGCGAATTTTTGCTTCTGTGGCAAAACTGACTATAAAAGTAACAGTGCCCGCATCCGTAAATTTAATAGCGTTGCTCAAAAGATTAATTAACACTTGTCGCAAGCGTTTTTCATCCGCACGAATACCGATCGGGAGTTCGGGGCTTGATGGAAAATTAAACTGAATTCCCTTTAGTTCAGCTCGGATACGACACATTTCTGCGACACCTTGCAGGAACGCTGGGAAATGAAAATCGGTGGGCATGAGTTCCACTTTCTGTGCTTCAATCTTCGACAAATCGAGAATATCATTGATTAAGGTCAGTAAATGGGAACCGCACTGATAAATGACATCAATGCGCGATCGCTCTTCTTCTTTCAAGACTTTAGAACGCTGAAGAATCTGTGCGTATCCCATGATGCCATTCAGGGGAGTTCGCAACTCGTGGCTCATGTTAGCAAGGAATTCACTTTTAGCCCGACTAGCAGCTTCTGCTGCTTCCTTGGCTTTTGACAGTACGAATTCTGCTTGTTTGCGATCGTGGATATCGCTGCAAGTGCCAACCCACTCCCGAATGCTGCCATCTTCATTCAGAATGGGCACCGCTCTAGCTTGAAAATAACGATAGTTTCCATCGGCTCTGCGGAGTTGATATTCTATCTCAAATAGGCTTTTCGTTTGCACTGCTTCCATCCACACCTGAACTGTTCGTTCGCGATCGTCCGGGTGAATTGCATCTAACCAGCCAAAACCAACCACCTCAGCCTCGGTTTGTCCGGTGTAAGCTCTGAAAGTCGGTGTATCCTGGCATCTTCCTTCAGCATCCGTTATCCAGACCATTTGGGAGGTAGCAACGATTAGCGAACGATAGCGTTCTTCGCTTTGTTTGATCGCATCTTCGGCTTGTTTGCGATCGCTAATGTCTCGCACCACAGATAACGCATACAACTTGTCATCCTGCCAATAGGGGCTTGCTGTAACTTCCACATCAATGCACTTGTTATCCTTGCGGACATCAATGGCATGACAGAAGAACTGCTTACCGGCCTTCACAGTTTCTAAGAAGTCCACAAATAGGTGGTAACTATCTGGGTGTATGAAGCCTCCAGGTGGTAGTTGAGCGAACTCCTCAGAAGTGTAGCCGTGGATTCTGGCTTGCGCCGGATTGATGGCGACTAAGTTTCCGGTTTCTAGTTCTGTGATGATAATGCCATCGTTCACAGACTCAAAAATACTGCGATACTGAGCTTCTTTATGTCGCAACGCTTCTTCCGCTTGTTTGCGATCGCGAATATCCCGCGTAATAGTGGCAATTCCTATCGGTTCATTAGTCTCTGGATGATTGACCAAAAATAGGGTGTAGTCTACCGCGATGGGTTGACCTGTCACGAAATGTCTCAACCGGAAATCACTTCGCCAATTTCCCTCTTTCATCAGCACAGGCAGGATATACTGCTGTACAAAGTCTAAATCTTCTGGCATGAAGAAGTCGGTAATGTGTTTGGTTTTGGCTTCGTCCACACTACTCAGTCCCATTAAATCCATGCCCGCTTGATTTACCAGCATCGGCCGACCATCCATTGAAGCAACGCCAATAAAGTCACGGCTGTTCTCAATTGTGGTAGCAAGCAATTGCCGTTCTTCCTCTGCTTTTTTGCGATCGCGCAGGGCAGCTTGTTGTTCGCGAATATCCCGCGCAACAGTCGAAATAAACTCGACTTCGCCCGCTGCAGTTTTGTGAACGATCAAAACCTGGGAGACTGGAATTTCTTCCCCATCCCGTGACAAAAATAGGATTTCACCAGCCCACCTACCCTCTCGCAAGGCGGTGGGAATTATTTCGTTGTGGAACTTTGCTTTTGCCGAGGGAGCTAATACAGAATCTATACTAAATGGCGATCGTGCTTCTTCTGGGGACATCCCCAGCATTTCCTGTCCGGCTTGGTTGAGGTAGACGCTATGCCCAGTCGCATCCGTAACTCCTACTAAGTCGGAAGTTGCTTCCAAAATTGCCGTCAGTCGTGCCTGCTTTTGTTCTGCCCGCTTGCGTAAGCGAAGCTCGCCGTAGGCATCGCTAACTTCAATCACAATCCCACCAAGACCAAATACCTTGCCATTTTCATCCAGCAAAGGATAGTAAGATGCTTGCCAGTAGCGCAGGATGCCCGGTTCTTTCGGCGTTTCACCCACTAATTCAAGGTCAAGCATCGGCTGGCCCGTATCCAGAATGCCTTGCAGAATTGGTTCCAAAGTCGGAGCCAATTCTGGCAGCACTTCACGCACTGATCTGCCCATATGGTCGGCCACACAAACGCAATTTATCTGGGCCATAACTTCGTTAATTTGGACATAGCGGAGTTGGTGGTCTAAAATCATCATTCCGACATTAGCTCCCGCAAAAAAAGCGTCGAAGTGAGTCTGTCGCAATGCCTGTGCTGTTGTGTCCTCTTGCTGTTTCGCTTGGTTTTTATCGGGTGGGAATTTGCTCATGTTGGCTCGTGCATTTCAGCTATAATTCTAGAATTTCTTTCCAATCGGGCGATCGCAAGGTTTTCGTTGCCTCCAATTTAGGTACTGAAAAAAACTTTCAGTAGGGCGACCATTAGGTTTTCAATCGGGGATATATTGTACCCCTTGTGACACTATTTCCGTTAATTCTTCGGATGTATCGCCAAGCAGTTCTATTATTCATCAATTCTATTGCTAATCAACCCTATCGGTAGAACATTGGTGACAACCTAAGCTAGGGAAGCATTTGTCAATCAGCAATTATGCTCAGCATTTACTCAGGTTTTTGGTGGAAAACTTAGATTTGGGCGATCGAGCCATCATGTCTCGCACCATATTTATTTCCACCCACCCCCAAATCGCCAATTTTCCACTCCTGAATAAGCCGTGTTTTCCGTAATTTTACTGGTTGACAAATGCAATTAAGTTATAGATTGTCCCCAGGTCGGTAGAATGCCAAGTATTCTTGGAACCTTATCAATTTTAGCTAGATTCATTAAATTTTCAATGAGATACTCTTAGATATACACAAGACGGACTCAAATGTTACAGTAATAGCAATATTTATCCCACCAGTTCAACTCATTATAATAATATTCGGATATTTAACTTGTCCCCTTAAACAGTCATTCCATAATCCCTGCTGAATTTTATAACATAAAGTCAACAATAAATTAGCCAACATTATGATAAAATCCCAGATAGTTAACCTTGACTAAAGTTAGTATGGAGATTGGCATTAATAATATATAATTAGGCTATTTGGGAAAAGTGGCACACCGCAGGCCTAGGAATCAAATATATCCTAGAAATTGGTAACACGGATAACTGCCTAGTCTGAGTAACCACAGATATATGTCACCAATGCAGTCTTTTACCACGAAAATAGGTCAAAAATTTGTAATAACGAGTTCAAGATTTTATTGCCAGACGGTCAACCAACAACTTTATTCCTTACTGCCAACGGCTTAAAAATGGAAACACAAACAAGATCATTTCCTGAAGTCAACTTGAACGAAATTCCAGAAGACTTATTAACACAACTCTCCCAACTGTTCACAGCAACCCTATTTAAAATAGGTGATAATCCTGTATCGATGCAGTCACTTGTGGAACTGATTGTATTGTTCATGGGTATCCTGATCGTAGCCCGCTCTTTTACCAATTTCCTTAAAGAACGCTTGCTAGTTAAGTTGGGAATTGACGAGGGAAACCGGGAAGCAATCGCCGTAATTTTGCGATACTTAATAGTCGCTTTTGGAGTGATATTCGCCATCCAAAGCATCGGCGTTAACCTTGCTTCTTTGGCAGTCGTTGCAGGGGGATTGGGAGTCGGAATTGGCTTCGGAATCCAGGATTTAACAACTAATTTTGTCAGCGGCTTAACGCTGCTTTTAGACAGACCGGTGAAAGTCGGAGACTTTGTGGAATTAGAAGGATTGATGGGAATCGTCAAAAAAATCACGATTCGCTCGACCATCGTCCAAACCACTGATGACTCCAGCGTTATAGTTCCAAACAGCACTATAATTAGCAACAAAATTGTTAACTGGAGTTACGAAAGCTCGTTACTTTGTCTGCGACTATCCATAGAAGTAGCCGAGAATAGCGACCCGCTATTAGTGACAGAAACTCTATTAAATATTGCTTACGCGGAAGCGGGAGTTTTGTACGAACCGACTCCGAAAGTATTGTTTGTTGAGTTTGGCGAGGATAGTTTTAAATTTGAGCTTTTAGTTTGGACAGACAAACCCGTAGAAAGAGAATTTATTAAAAGTTCTTTGAATTTTGCCATTCAGTACAATTTTCGCCAGCAGGGAATTGACTTTCCTTTCAATAACCGAGACTTGTATTTGCGAAATCCCGAAGTTTTATTGTCGCTGTTCGATCCAAATAAAACAGCAATCTCCACCGCTGAAAGTTTCCCTAAAAACGATCGAAAATCCCCGGTTGCGGTAGGAGAAGAAGTCAAAACGCAATTGTCCCTTACCTCTTTGCTGCGAAAGGTAGAATATTTTGAACATCTGACGGATTTAGAATTGCGGCAATTGATTGAAGTGGGATACCGCCAACGGCTGCAACCACAAGAATTTTTATTTCACGAAAACGATCCGGGAGATGCTTTTTATTTGATTCTTTCAGGTTCGGTGGAAGTTTTTGTGGAAGCTATTGACAAACACCTGAATTATCTCAGTGTCGGTCAGTTTTTGGGGGAACTTTCTTTGATGTTGGGAATCCCCAGAACTGCTTCGGTGAGAGCTTTGGAAGAAACTATTTTGTTTGGCATCAATAAGGAAGGTTTCCAGAAAGTTTTAACTGAAAGACCGGATTTATACGAACAGATTATTGAGGAGATAGTCAAGCACAAAGAAGAGTTAAGCCAGAGACAGCAACTGTTGCGAGAGATGCAGTTGGTAGAAGCATCGGAAGAAGATGATGATGAAAATCCTGTAGAGTGGGTGAGAAAACGGCTGAAAGATTTATTTGGTGTTGAAGCAAAAGATGGCTAAATCAACAGCGTGCAATTATGTTAGGATTGAAAACTTAATAACTTCAACACCTCCTACAGTCCTCTCTCCTGTAAGTTGCCTTCCTCAAAGGAGGCTCTTCCTCCGCACCTGCATTACCAGGCTCTTCCTGGTAACGAGCAAAAATATCAACCAGCCAGTAACGCAGTACATTACTGCCCCTGTAAAGTGCGCCGAGGCGCACCCTACTTTTACTCCTCCGAGTCTACCTGCTTAACTTCCTCCAAAGTTAGCCCCAGCAACTCTGCTATTTGCTCGTCTTTCAAGCCGAATTGGCGTAACTTAGCAACCATTTCAATTTTGGCTTGATACTGGTCTCGCTGAAAGTCAGGAGTCGCAGGCTGGCTTTTATTTGGGGTAGGAGTGGGGCGATCGGAGCAAATATTGATATAACCCATAATGTTGTTATCGCCAAAACTAATATTGAGATTTCCTTTCCGTTCTAAGACCGATTTAAGATTGTGTTTGTCAACGGGTTCATCAAACACATCTGATAACATTTGCAAAAGCTCGTAACCTCTATCCTTAACGTGACCTTCCGAAAGACGATAACTATCGGCAATCTCAGCATACTTTAGTCGATTCAGAGTTCCCTCGATAATTCCACGCTGTAAATCATTGAGGTGTTTACCTGTCTTATCGTAGACAACTTGATCTACAAATTCGAGTACCTCGCGAATATCCATTATCAAGGCTGTGAGAAACTTCGATTATTATATCCGACTTTAACCGCGTCTATCCGTCTTTTTCCGACTTATAACTGAAAGGTTAGAAAGATCCGTCTTTTCCCGCTTTTCAGCTTAGGGGCGATCGCTATAGTATGTGGAGGAGTGATAAAGATGAGCTTGACATAAAGCGGTAGCTGTAAGCACAAGGCTATTCGAGAGAATTCTCAAAGCGCTGACGGAGATCGGTTCTAAGAAAAAAGCTGTAGGCTGAGCACTCAATACACTAGAACAGCTCAAGGAACCAAGTGTTATGACTAGAGTGAAACTTCTGCGTGTGGCGACTTCCCTTTCTGCTGTCGTAATTCCGTTTTTGCCTTTGGGTTACAGCGGTGCGATCGCCCAAGAGCATCCGGGCTGTTTCTGGACAGATCCCAAAACGGGCAACCACATATCCCTTGAGCCAGTATGTGAAAGAGGACGGATAGACGAGGCGATAAAAGCAATAGAACGAAATCAGAACCCCTTGATTGCTAACTTAAGATTATCATCAGATTTAAGAAAAGGATGGGAAAATATCGCTAATATTAAAGGTAACATCACAAACCGCAGCAGTAGACCCATCAAGATTGGTATCCCAAATCTTCAGATCGCTAAAGGCAATACAATTCTCTACACGAAGCCGGTGATAATTAATCAAACTTTACAGCCTGGTCAATCAGTTGCTATCAACGAATCCATTGTCAAAAGTTCGTTAGGAGTAAGTTTTATGAGTGGACTGGAAGTTAAAATTGAGGATTGGGACTCAAGCGACTAAGGATAGCTAAAATCATCTATGATCTTTATTTAATAACTCGCCCGAACCGAAAGGATAAAAAGCTTAAAAATGCGATCAATATACTTACATACACCCATCAATTTAATCATGAATTTTCTATACCAAGCTATCACCATCGTGGCAATTCCACTGACAATAGGTATAACCCCTAATGCTGCGTCTAGCTATGCTCCCGTAGTTATTATATCTCAATCGAGTTCGACAGACTTCTATACAAGGGGTGACGATTTTTTTAATAACAAAGACTATAAAGGAGCAATTGAAGCCTACACCCAAGCTATCAAACTCAATCCTAATTTTGCAGAAGCGCACCAAAGCCGATGTTTGGCACGACTTCTGATCGAAGACTATGTTGCTGCACTTGTAGACTGCAATAATGCCATCCGCATTCGACCGAATTATGCTGATGCTTACCGCATTCGGGGTACTGTTCGTCTTAACTTAAAAGATATTAGAGCAACAGTAACCGACTGGCAAACAGCAGCGAACCTGTATAATGCTCAAGGAGATAGAGAAAACTTTGAATACATGATGAATCGCCTCAAAAACGTTCAGCAAGAACTTCAGCGGATACAGCAGCGATGACTGCTACCATTGATTTTTTCCTCAATATTTATAGAAATTTCGTAAGGTTGGCATTGCCCGCCATTGGTGTCAACAAACAGGCTAAAACTACCTCTAAATCAGGGTTGTAGCCTAGTCTCGATCCCCCTAAATCCCCCTTAAAAAGGGGAGTAGGGGTTGACTTTGAGTGCTTCGGGTCCCCCCCTTATTAAGGGGGGTTAGGGGGGATCTCCAGGTTTCAAAACACACCCTACTCGCTACATCTACGCAGATTGAGTTACTTGATGGCGGCTGGTCAACTTATCCAATTGATTCACCAACAAACTCAGGAACAATCCCACATCGGTGACAACTCCCGTAGATTCGATCGACCCGCGATCGCTCAATTTCGTCACCACAGCCGGATTAATGTCCACACAGACCATCTTCACACCCGCCGGTGTCATATTTCCCACACCGATCGAGTGCAGCATAGACGACAGCATTAACACCATATCCGCGCCCCGTAACAGCTCAGTATACTCTTCTTGAGCCTTAACCATATCCATTTGCGTGTCGGGAAGCGGCCCGTCATCGCGGATCGAACCTGCTAGCGAAAACGGTATATTGTGCTTCACGCATTCGTACATCACACCGCTGGTAATTACGCCTGCTTCAACGACTTTAGCAATACTTCCATAACGCCGCGTGGTGTTAATCATTTTCAAGTGGTGTCGGTGTCCGCCGCGCACAGCAACGCCGCGTTTCATGTCAACTCCCAAGGAAGTTCCCATGCTCGATTGTTCCATGTCGTGAACTGCGATCGCATTTCCACCCAACAATGCTTGCACGTAACCTTCGCGAATCAAATGCGCTAAATGTTCGCCGCCGCCAGTGTGGATCACAACAGGCCCCGCCGTCACTACCACTTTGCCACCGCGATCGCGAATTTGGCGCAATTCCCACGCTACTTGTTCCACTACCAACTCTACCCGGCGCTCGCTAGAAACGCTACCGGACATAAAGCTAAATTCTTGAGCATTGCGCTGTTCCCGCGATTCTGTTTTGCGGATAGTGCGGATGCCGACCACATCAACAACGACTTTTTCACCTACTTTTAAATCGCGCAATAATTTGCACGTAGCCACCGGGCCTTCTGCGGTTTCAGTAATCGCAACTGCACCATCCATCCGCTGATTTCGTGCTTTCACCCACTGACCGTTTATCCGCACTTCCGTGGGATAAATTGTAGTAACATAAAAGTCATCCGGGCCGACACCATCTTGGACGACATCTTCTAAAATAGCGTCGCAAATCTCTTGCGGTGGCGGCACTGCACCCAAGTCGATCAGCAATCCCATGATTTCTTCCATCACTTCGTGGGAAGGAGCCGAGACTTTCACATCTGCGGATGATGTGCTTTGGCGCTGTTCTCCTAAATTGAAATTGAGCACTTGGAAACTGCCGCCGTTTTCGACAATTAAGTCTAAAGCACGGCTGATTAAACCGGCATCGAGCAGGTGGCCTTCCATGCGAATTGCACGGCTTTCTACCATCACGTTTGCCGATCGATCTTCTTGCACCGGTTCCGTTACCCTGAGCGTCAAACACTTACAAGCACCGCCCGCTTTCAGAAATTCGCTCATCGGCGTTTCAATGACTTTGAAGCCTGCTTGAGCGATCCGCGTTTTCAAGCCTTCGCTGACCTTGTTCATTACCACAGTTTTGTCAATATTGACGGCATTGCAGGCAAAATTGGCGGCATCTGCTTCTTCAATGGCAATGCGTTTTTCCGGCGCAACTCGCATTTCAATTAAGCGGTTGGAGTAGGAGTCAAATGCTGCTGGATAGTAGAGCAAATAGCCACCTGTTAGGGGACAAAAACAGGTATCTAAATGATAGAAACGTTCGTCTACAAGACGCAGCGAAAGCACTTCTATGTTGAGCCATTTTGCTAGCAACGGGTGCGAGTCGAGTTCGGAACGGAAGCCGTATCCTGCCCACAACCAGCGTCCTTCGCGATCGAGCAAAGCGTCACCAGCACCTTCAAAGGGCAAATCTTTGGGGAGTTCGTGCACGGTGAAACCTTTGCTTTCAAACCATGCTTTGAAATAAGGTTCTTCGCCTTGGCGTTCTTTGTGATAGAAACGGCTGAGGACGAAAGTATTACCCAAAAGCAAACCTGCGTTGGCGGTGAACACCATATCCGGCCAGCCTTTTTCCGGCGGTACGAGGTCTACAATTGCGTTGTCTTTGAGGACGCTGTAGAGTTTTTCCCACTGTTCCACAGCGCGATCGCGCGATGATTTGTGGACGTTTCCCTCCATCCAAGGGTTAATTACATAATCGACATCGTAGTGGTCGGGAGCGCACATCAGAAAGCGTATTGAATCAGTCATAATTCAGTTAAAATGTAGTAGATGCTACAGACGCGAGTTGAGATAATATGCATGAAATCAACTGTTAAATTCATTCCCAAGAGGAAGAGTTTAACGTCTAGCAGCATAAAAATTAGGTTTTAATTCTATCACGATTAACATAAGATCCAATTAGACCACAGATGGTTTCCATGAAATATCGAATCAAATGTCAGGGTTTGATGTTATTTGTCGTCAATTAGCCTTAACAAAAGGTTTGATCGTTCGGACTTTAGTCCGCTGATTTATGCGACTAAAATCCTTACTACAAACCTGTTTTAGTTTTTACTTTTTGCAAAATCGGCAGTTCGATCGCAAATTCTGTTCCCCGCCCAACCTCTGAATGACACTGCAACTTACCGCCGTGGGTGTCTTGGACAATTTGGTAACTAATCGACAACCCCAAACCAGTACCGCTGCCGATCGGCTTTGTAGTGAAAAACGGGTCAAACATCCTTGACTGCACCTCTGCAGGGATACCGGGCCCGCTGTCAGCAATCCGCACAACAACTTGATTGTCCCTATTTATTTCAGTGCTAATGCGAATCTGAGGATTTTGCTCAAACATTTGTCCAGCATCATTTGTAACTGTTGAAATATTGTTTGCTAAGGACGAATGACTGATGACTAACGACTCTTCCACAGCATCGATCGCATTCAACAGCAAATTCATAAATACCTGGTTTAATTGCGCCGGATAACACTCGATTTTTGGTAGTTTGCCGTAATTTTTAACAACTTCAATTTCCCGACCTTTTGAATGTGACTGCAATCGGTGCTGTAAAATCACCAACGTGCTCTCTATTCCTTCATGAATATCTGTTAATTTGATATCTTTTTCATCGAGTCTCGAAAAATTTCTTAAAGAAACCACAATCTGCTTAATTCGGTTAGCACCTCCCTGCATTGAAGCCATGATTCTCGGAAAATCTTCAGCTATAAAATCTACATCTACTTCTACCAATTCTGCCGCAATTTCTGGAACTGGTTCAGGATAGTGCTGCTGGTATATCTCGATCAACTTTACCAACTCGCGGGCGTACTGTCGGGCAGGAATAATATTGCCGTAAATGAAGCTGATCGGGTTGTTAATTTCGTGGGCTACTCCCGCTACCATTTGTCCTATACTTGACATTTTTTCCGCTTGAATGAGATGGGATTGAGCGTTTTTTAAGTGTTCCAGAGTTTGTGCTAACTGTTGAGCTTTTTCTCGTTCTCGCTGTTCGCTAAATTGCAAATCTACTTCTGCTTGTTTGCGATCGCTAATATCGATATGGGTGCCAGTCATCCGCAAAGGATTTCCCCCATCATCCCGTTCCATAACCGTTCCTTGAGCCAAAATCCACTTCCAATCGCCGGATTTTGTCAACATCCGCAATTCCACTTCGTACATGGAACTTTTGCATTGAAAGTGAGTTTCTAGTGCTGCTAGAGCCTGGGGTAAATCCTCTGGATGTAACAGTTGCTCCCAAGATGTGAACTTATTTTCTATCTCGTCTGCTTCATATCCCAACATCGTCTTCCAGCGCGAATTAAAATAGACTTCTCCCGTCACAAGATTCCAATCCCACAACCCCATCGCACTGCCTTCAAATGCCAGATAAAAACGTTCTTCGCTAAGTTGCAAGGCTGCTTCTGCTTGTTTGCGATCGGTGATATCCATGACTGTTCCCAACAGTTTGATTACTTCTCCGGTTTCGGTAAAAACAGATGTTCCCCTTGCTTCCACGTATCTAATTTGACCGCTAGAATGCAAAATCCGCAATTCTTTTTTGTAGGAACTTCCTTGCGAAATAGCGAGGCTGACAGTTTCTTTGAACAAGTCTCTGTCGTCGGGATGATACATCCGTAAAAGTTGGACGTATGTCGGTTCAGATGCAGTTGAGTCAAGACCAAAAATTCGGAATACTTCTTCTGACCAAGTAATCTTATTTGCTATAATATCAAATTCCCAACTGCCGATACGGGCAATTTTCTGGGCTGCTGCTAGACTAGCTTCGCTTTGTTGGAGTTTCAGTCGCTGCTGTTCGTCTTGTTCGAGAAGATTGGCTTGGGCGATCGCAATTCCCATTTGTGCCGCCACAGTTTTCAATAATCCGATATCATCTTGCGTCCACTGGCGGCGATCGTACTGGTGCAAGCACATCATTCCGTTGGGTTTTCCCTGGTAAGAAGTCCGCACGGCTATTATCGATTTCACACCTATTTCCTCGCACAAACCTCTGACATTTTCTAGTAGCGGTTCAGCAAAAACATCATCACAAACTACAACTTTGTCTTGGGACAATACAAGCTGAACGTGATCGTTCCCCTCCACAGGAATTTCTAAATTTACCAGAGATTTTGATTCAAATCTTGTGTAATGAGCGACACAAGGAAGGCGGGGACTTGGATCTTCTGTGTAGGTGTGAATCAAGCAACTATCGGCATTAAAAACTCGACATATTTGGGCTGCTGCTGTTTGAAACACTCGCTCCTGCTTTAAGCTATAGCGAATTTCTAGAGTAATTGTTTCTAGCAGAAATCTTTGCTTGATTTGCCTTTCCAAAGCAGCTAAAGCTGTTTTTAGTTCGAGTTCTGCTTGTTTGCGATCGCTAATTTCAGTAGCACTTCCCAGAATTTTCCAAGGTTGGCCATCCGTTGTTCTGGTAAACACGGTATCCAGGCTAAAAAACCAGCGATATTCACCGTTTTTGTGTTGAATTCGGTACTCAATCTCAAAGCTTTCACCGTCTTTTGCTGCCTCAATCCGGCTCATGTGTTCTGAGAAAGCTCCCAAATCATCAGGGTGGATTAAGTTAGGCAGAAATGCTGCTCCCATTTGTTGTATTTCTGTGATGGAATAGCCAAGATCCCTATACAGTTCGCGATTAAGATATAAAATCCGGTGTTCAATCACATCATAAATGTACAAAACATTAGGATTCATTTTAATTATTGCTGACAGCCAGTGCTGACTTTCTCGCAGTTCTGCTTCCACCCGCTTGCGTTCTTCTATTTCTGCTTGCAGGCGCGCATTTTGTTCTACAATTTGCTTGGAAAGACGACTGAGCAGCAGTTGATTTTGAATGCGGCTAACCACTTCTTCTGTTTGAAACGGTTTAGTAATGTAGTCTGCAGCACCAAGCGAAAAAGCTTTGACTTTATCAAAAACTTCATTTAAGGCACTGATAAAAATCACAGGAATATTTTTGGTTTTAGCGCAAGCTTTTAGCTGTTCGCAAACTTGATAGCCATCCATACCGGGCATCATGATGTCGAGTAAAATCAAATCCGGTGGAGTCGAGCGAGCAAACTGGAGAGCGAATTTACCATCCCGTGTCGGCCGCACTTTATATCCCTGCTTAGACAAAAATTGAGATAAAAGACGCAAGCTTTCTGGGTGGTCATCAACGATTAAAATGTTTTGTTTTAAGCTGTCGGTTTCTGATGCCTGTGTTGGTGTTTGTGCGTATTGATTATCAAGCTTTTTCACAACCTACCCTCAATTTATTATTTGAAAATTAATTTTAAAATTCAGCAAACTATCTAATATTTTGGTAATAAAATTATTAGCTTGCCGCAAGAGTCTTTCGTAAATGTTGCTTTAGGATGCGGATTTGAGCAATGCAAATTTTAATCAGATCCGGATCTTGTTTTTCGATCGCTGGCGGTCATTCGATGTTAGATTTGAGATTTTAGACTTCGGCTAACGCTCAGTCGAAGGATTTTAGATTGACAAGGACGGATGAATCTGGGAGGTTGAACGGTAGTCTAAAATTTTGGGCTGCTCCCGACAGCCCTGGGGAAGCTTGCATCCGTTTTTGGCCTGGTCAATGAGCGACTGTATCCTCTGCTTTTATCAGCTATACGAGCATAAATCTGACTCTCAGCCTTGTTTGCGTTTGAGGCGGTGGAACTGTTAGATCGATCGCCCAAATAGCTTAGCCCTGATATTTGTAATAATTGTATCAAAAATATTGTAAATTTTAAACCTTTTGCGGACAAAGTTATCCTAACCGATCGATTTTCACAGCCGATAATCCTCAAATCACTGCTAAATTCGGCAACTTTGATTAAAAGTAAAATCTTGACAGTGTTTTAAGCAAGCAGTGTTTTGCCTGTATTTATCGGGTTGTTCGGACTTCTGTTTGGGTGTAGCGATGGCGAGATTACTATAAAAAATACTTACTGCATTCCTTGAGATGCTCTATTTGTATTTTTTCGGTAGATTTACTTACTCTACACAGCAACTACACCAGCCCTGACAAGCTCTGACAATATCTACCAATCTGAAGATTTTACCCGTAGGAATTCAGATCGCGTGCGATGGATTAGCATAACAAAAACCGTTCCTAGTGCGGACTCGTATTCCGCACTACCAACCAATCTTATTGTTGTCAATCGACCGACATGATATCACTTCACCAACTATCTTTAATTCACATCTTAAATATTAATAAACTGCCCCCATCTATCCACCATAATAAAGGAACAGGTTGAACCGTATTTGCGATGGGGGCGGGTTTTTGAATTCTGCTATTATACGCTCTAAATTTCGGTGAAACTAACCCCCGATTTTTTGTTTAGGCGATCGGGATAATTTATGATATGGCGGTTCTCAAGCGTGGTGAGATATGCCCTAGGCCCTATCCCCTAGGCCCTATGCCCTATCCCAGATAGTACCTCATACCAGAGCACAGAAAGGCTATATCTTGCTATGAGCCGACAATTCACCGTAAGCTGCATAGACGGCTTTCACATTATACCAATTGAGAAAAATTCGAGCAATTTCCAAAGCTAACTGCGACTGACCTCGGTCAATCAGCAACTGCAAAAAAGGTTTCATTGTGCGCTCGTTCAGCATCCCGCCCAAAGATAAAACTCCCCACAGTATTTGGTGCAGAACAGTCATTTGAATCATCAGCCGCACGTTCCAACTAGGGTGTTTTTGATAAAACAAAACTCCCATTCTCCCGCGCTGAATTTCTCGGTCAATCATGCCTGGTATTTGCTCTAAATTAAAAGCTGGATGCCAGTGATAGCCGACAGCAGCCGGACATTTAATCAATTTTAAACCTAAATTTTTTAACCTGACGCCCAATTCTAAATCTTCCCATCCGTACAATTGAAAACGATTGTCAAATAGTCCCGCTTCTAGCAGCCAGTGGCGGGCGATCGCCACATTTCCCGTAGCAAAGTAAGCGGCTGAAAAATCTGTTATTTTGTAAGGTTCGGAGGTGGGATTGTCGAAATTGCAAGTATTAATCACGCTGCCATAAGTAAAAACCGCATCAGTATCCTTGTATGCTTGTATCAAAGCATCTGCGTGTGCTTGCAAAAAATGCTCCGTGACGACTAAATCGCTGTCAATAAAAATAATCGTATCGCCCTTAGCATCTTCCACGCCCAAATTCCGGGCGGCGGCGGGGCCTTGGTGAGATTGACAGATCGATCGCACGTGCGGCAACAAATCGGCATTTGCGGCCAACCACTCGATCGTCCCGTCCGTCGAACCATCATCGACTACAATCACCTCATAATCTGTCACGCTGCGATCGAACTGCTGATTTTCCAGAGCCAGTAGACATTTTGCCAAAATCAATTTACGATTGTACGTCGGAATCACAACACTAAAAAACACGGATCTTCCCCATCGCCACAGTTACCGTATCCCACGGTAGCAGATTTTTCGCAGCAACTTTCCCAGGAAATCGCCAAGTGTAGCAAAAAAAGCATATATAAATCTGTACTATTTCTGACAAGAATTAATCTGAATTAGGTGCATAATGAAAAGTCGGTTAAATTCCAATACGGTTGGGTTAAGCCAGATCGCCCTGGCACCCCCTTAAAAAAGGGGAGTAGGGGGTGGGACAAGAAATTGATCGAAGTCGGCCTTCTTAAGGGGGATGCTGCAAGGGATCTCTGAACAATCAACAGTCTTAACCCAACCGTATTAACTTAAATTCAGGATGTAAATAGCAATGAGTCGCGCTAAAAAAGTTGTGCTAGCATATTCCGGCGGAGTCGATACCTCTGTCTGCATTCCTTATCTGATGAAGGAGTGGGGAGTCGAAGAGGTAATTACTCTGGCGGCGGATTTGGGACAGGGAGACGAATTAGAACCAATCCGCAAAAAAGCTTTAGCATCGGGTGCTTCGGAATCTCTGGTAATTGATGCTACCGAGGAATTTATCAAAGATTATGCGTTTCCAGCGATTCAAGCTAACGCGCTTTACGAAAATCAGTATCCGCTTTCTACGGCGTTAGCCCGCCCGCTGATTGCTAAATTGTTAGTAGAAGCTGCCGAAAAATACGGTGCAGATGCGATCGCCCACGGTTGTACTGGTAAGGGAAACGATCAGGTGCGGTTTGATGTGTCGATCGGCGCGTTGAATCCTAAGATTAAGATTTTAGCACCCGCCAGGGAGTGGAAAATGAGCCGGGAGGAAACCATTGCCTACGGCGAGAAATGCGGGATTCCGTCGCCGGTGAAGAAGTCTTCGCCTTACAGTATCGATCGCAATTTGTTAGGAATGGCGATCGAAGCCGGCATCCTCGAAGATCCTTGGGCGGAACCGCCAGAAGAGGTGTTTTTGATGACAAAGGCGATCGAGCAAACTCCCAACACACCGGAATACATAGAAATCGGTTTCGAGTGCGGAAATCCTGTCAGTTTAAACGGCAAAGAATTATCACCAGTCGCCTTAATTACCCAACTCAACGAAACAGTTGGAAATCACGGAATCGGGCGCATCGACATGATAGAAAACCGCTTAGTGGGGATTAAATCGCGAGAGATTTATGAAACACCAGCGATTTTAGTGTTAATGCACGCGCACCGAGATTTAGAAAGCTTAACTCTGACAGGAGATGTGACGCGATACAAGCGCGGTATCGAAGAAACCTACAGCCAAATGATTTACAACGGTCTTTGGTACAACCCTTTAAAGACCGCTTTAGACGCATTCATTCAGGACACGCAAAAGCGAGTAACTGGAACAGTGAGGCTCAAACTATTCAAGGGAAATGCCACAATCGTCGGTCGCAAATCAGAAAATTCGCTGTACAGTTTCGACTTAGCAACCTACGGCGCAGAGGACGAATTCGACCACAAAGCAGCCGAAGGATTTGTCTATGTTTGGGGACTGCCCACACGCATTTGGTCGGAGAAGAATAGAGGCTAGAAATTCTTAGGTAGGGTGCGCCCCGCGCACCTTATTTCAAGATCGCAGCAGCTAAGAGTCGGCGATTGAAACCGCATCTATACAAGCAATTTCCGCCTTCCGGGACTGAAGAATCAATTACTTCTTCGCAAATTTCAGTTAATGCCGTCATAGTACATCCTCGTGCGAGCGTACTCGAAATTATAACCGTATTAGGTGTTAGAAACCGGGTTTTTTGCAAGAATTCGGCGCTGTACCCAGAGTTGTCAAAGACCCGGTTTCTGAGAGTCTTACGGGTGATGAGAAAGCGGGGTTTTTGCGAAAATTCGGTGCTGTACCCAGAGTTGTTAAAAACCCGGTTTCTGAGAGTCTTAGCAATACAAAAAATAAGGACAAAACAACGTTGTTTTGTCCTTATTTTGGTGGTATCGGAGTTGATGACACAACAATGTTGCGTCTCTACTTAGTCTTGTCCAAAGTCCGCGACTCTAACCAAATAGGAATTACAATCCAAGCAACTGCTAACAGCAAAGCAAATACAGCAAATTGAGCCGCCCAAGCTACCAACTTTTCTAAAGACACTACTTGTCCTAGGAAATATGACAAACTTACCATGACAGATGCCCAGCTTGCTGCACCCAGAATATTGAACAGCGAAAATTTCCAAAAAGGCATTTCGGCGATGCCCGCTAGGGGGCTGGCAAAAATCCGCAGCAGTGCGATGAAACGGCCTAAAAATACGGCTTTAGCTGCATTTTTGCTAAACTGTTCTTTTAGGTCAAACAGTTGTTCTTCCCGAAAGCGGAAAAATTGTCCTAGCTTCAGCAGCAGCGGCCAGCCGCCGTATCTGCCGATCGCATATCCGAAATTTCCGCCGAGAGTCGCACCGGCGATCGCGCTTCCGAGCACAAACCAGTAATTGAGTTCTCCGCTGCCGGCTAAAAAACCGCCAGCAATTGTAATTGTCTCGCCTGGAAGAGGAACTCCCAGATTTTCCAGCAAAATTCCCAGAAATACAGCCCAGTAGCCGTAATCTCGCGCAAATTCCTGAATAGTCTCTAACGATAAAAACTCAAAAGACATTTCGATACTGCCTTCGTAAACTTTTGCAAAGCTCAATACTTTTATATATTGGCTCGATTCCGCCAATAGTGCAATCTTTCGTTGTGATGAAGAACACACAAAACTCGCGATCGGCCGCCCAACAAAAAACTAGCCTTTAGGGCATTATAGATTAATCAGGATTGTTGCGGTTGCCGGATGCCGATCGCCAGCCAGTTTTCCTCCTAAATTTATCACAGTCGGGCGATCGTCCAATCCTTAAACCTTAGCTGAAATTCCCTGATGATCTCAACTTTGGCAGCAACCGAACTCACTTATTGATACTTGACAATCCGAGGATAACTGCTATGAAATTTCCCAACTTCAACCAACACATCATCCTCCAACCTCAAAATTGCCTCGACTCCCAAGCTGGGAATGTCCTCCAGCAACAGCTAGCCGAGATTTTGCCCGATCGCCACCAACTCTGGGTAATTGACATGGGCGACGTAGATTTTATCGACAGTTCCGGCTTGTGCGCCCTAGTCGGGGGACTCAACGCCGCCCGCCACCGGGGATGCCGCCTCGTCATCTGCAACGTTTCAGCCACTGTCAGGCTAATATTTGAAATTACTCAACTCGACCAACTCTTTGAAATTTTTGACAGTTTCGAGCAAATTATTTCAACAGAAACTCCTGCTTTAGTTGCTGGATAAAAATTCTATGCTGTCCCGTTAATTTCCAATCATTAGGTTCGACAGTTCGGAATGGGAGTCCAGTAATATCAAATCCGGTAGCATCGGAATTATGAGAGGTAGGATTTAGCAGGGAGAAATTCAGGGAAAAACCGGGTTTTCCATCGCCTACCGCGATCGATAAAAAAACAGTACACCTAAAAATAAGGTACACTTTGCACAGGCTACAACTGTTAGAGAAACCCGGTTTTTAAGATTTTTCAAAATTCCCCGAAACCGGGTTGAGTGGCGAGATATCTCGCCACCCAAGCTAAATCATCCGATAACCCGGTTTCTTAGACTTTGCCACAACTCCAATTATTTCGCAGTTACCAACTGGGCAGGCAGCCGCTTAAACGCCAGCCTTTCATTCTCGATATCCACAAAAATTGTATCGCCATCAACAAAATCTCCCCGCAAAATACCCTTCGCCATTTGCGTTTCCAACTCGCGTTGAATTCCTCGTTTCAGCGGCCGCGCACCGTACACAGGATCGTAGCCGATTTCTGCCAAGAAGTCGATCGCCGATTCCGACAATTTCAGAGACATTTTGCGATCGGCTAAACGTTTTTCCAAACGCTTGACTTGCAACAGCACAATCTGCCGCAATTCCACCTTACTCAAACCGTGGAAAATAATCATTTCATCAATCCGGTTCAAGAATTCCGGGCGGAAAGTTCCCCGCATCGCCTCCATCACCCGACTCCGCATTTCTTCGTTATCTCCCGCCACATCCAAGATGTATTGAGAGCCGACATTAGATGTCATAATAATCACAGAATTCTTAAAGTCTACCGTGTGACCTTGAGCATCGGTAACGCGGCCGTCATCCAGAATTTGCAACATGATATTGAAGACATCCGGGTGCGCTTTCTCAATTTCATCAAATAGAATCACGGAGTAAGGACGGCGGCGCACAGCCTCAGTTAATTGTCCGCCTTCATCGTAGCCAACGTATCCCGGAGGCGCACCGATTAACCGCGAAACCGCGTGTTTCTCCATGTATTCCGACATATCAATGCGGACGATCGCCTCTTCGGTATCAAAGAGATAAGATGCTAATGCTTTCGCCAACTCGGTTTTACCTACACCCGTGGGGCCGAGGAATATAAAACTAGCAACCGGACGGTTCGGATCGGCTAAACCCGCGCGCGATCGTTGAATTGCATCTGCAACCGCCGTCACCGCTTCATCCTGTCCGATTACCCGTTTGTGCAGTTCATCTTCCAAGTACAAAAGTTTCTGCATTTCCGATTCAACTAACTTGCTAATCGGGATTCCCGTCCACTTAGAAATAATCTCAGCAATGTCAGATTCCGTGACTTCTTCCCTGAGTAAAGTTTTACCAGTGGTTTGAGTTGCTGTCAGTTGAGCTTCGGCTTCTTGCAATTGTTTTTGCAACTCGGTTAACTTGCTATATTTCAACTCAGCAGCGCGGTTCAGGTCATATTTTAATTCAGCTTGTTGAATTTCAATATTCACCTTGTCCATCTGTTCTTTGATTGTTTGAATGCTACCGATGACACCTTTTTCTGATTGCCATTGGGCGTTCAAACCGCTTTGCTGTTCCTTGAGATTGCCTAAGTCTTTTTCCAGTCTTTCCAAGCGTTCGATCGAAGCTGCGTTGCTTTCTTTTTGCAGCGACAGCCTTTCCATTTCTAGCTGCAAAATCCGGCGGTCGATTTCGTCTAATTCTTCCGGCTTGGAAGTAATCTCCATTTTAAGTTTAGCGGCTGCTTCGTCCACTAAGTCAATGGCTTTGTCGGGAAGGAAGCGATCGCTAATATATCGAGTAGACAAAGTAGCCGCCGCCACTAGCGCGCTGTCAGAAATTTTCACGCCGTGGTGAACTTCATACCGTTCCTTCAAGCCTCGCAGAATTGAAATAGTATCTTCTACTGTCGGCTGGTCAACATAAACTTGTTGAAAACGGCGTTCTAAGGCCGCATCTTTTTCGAGATATTTGCGGTATTCGTCGAGAGTTGTAGCACCGATACAGCGCAATTCTCCCCTCGCTAACATGGGTTTGAGCAAGTTGCCGGCATCCATCGAGCCTTGAGTCGCGCCGGCCCCGACAACGGTGTGAATTTCATCGATAAATAGGATGACTTTACCGTTGCTGTCCATAACTTCTTTGAGCACGGCTTTCAAGCGTTCTTCAAATTCTCCCCGGAATTTTGCACCGGCAATTAACGCGCCCATATCTAAGCTAATTAATTGTCGGTCTTTGAGAGATTGGGGCACATCTCCGGTGATAATTCGCTGGGCGAGTCCTTCGGCGATCGCAGTTTTACCAACTCCCGGTTCCCCAATCAGTACGGGGTTATTTTTGGTGCGGCGGCTCAATATTTGAATCGTGCGGCGAATCTCGTCATCTCTTCCGATGACCGGATCGAGTTTGCCTTGACGCGCGGCTTCTGTCAAATCTCGGCCGTATTTTTCCAGCGCTTCGTATTTGCCTTCTGGATTTTGGTCTGTCACTTTGTTGTTCCCCCGGACTTGGGTAATGATATTTTTGAGCTTGGCTTCGTCTAGTTTAAATTCTTGCAGGAGATTTTTGCCGAAGCGATCGTCCTTAACGTAACCTAGGATCAAATGCTCGATCGAGATAAATTCATCGCCGTACTCTTTGCGATAAGCTTCAGCGCGGTCTAGCAGGGTGTCGAGAGAACGACCGAGATAGACGTTGCCGCCAGTTCCCGAGATTTTGGGCCCGCGGCTGATAAACTCATCAGTGCGATCGCGCAATTTGGCGATGGTCACTCCAGCTTTATTAAATAAACTGCTAGCCAGTCCCGATTCTTGTTCCAGCAACGCTTTCATCAAATGTTCGCTTTCTAGCTGTTGCTGCTGAGCTGCTTTGACGATTTCTGGAGTGCGGGCGATGGCTTCCCAGGCTTTTTCGGTAAATTGGTTTGGATTATTCGGTTGCATAAATTTTAATTCCCTGCATTAAAAAGCGATACTGTAGAGGCAAATACTCGATCGCCCGTACAATTATCATTGTAGGGAGTTACGGAGGGCGATCGGATCGGTGTTCCCCTATCTGTAGATAGGTATTTCCGCCCTGTGTTTCAGCTTCCAGTTAAATTATCGGAAATATCCAATCAAGTCGAGCAATGATTAATTAATCAGAATAGAAGTAATATCAGGTTTAAGAAATTAACCACAATAATACAGCATATTCCATGTAGATGTACAGAGCGAGAAACCGGGTTTCCTATCAAATTCTCTCTTCATCGGAATAGTAAATTCACTGTTGACTGTTGACTGTTAACAGTTAACATCATGTATGAGTGCAACCGGAATTGATATCACAGAACAGAATCAGTAATGCGAGATCTGTAAAAAAAAACCAGGTTTCTGGGGTATACTTCATAAACTTGGAATACGCTTTATTGGTAAAAGCTCGCTTCACCAACAATCTTTCATGTTCACCGACAATCAACATAAACGCGCCCGGACTTAGCGACTAATTGCATCGATATTCAGAAAATAATCGAAGTGTTAAGCAAGAATATCAGTGAGGATTCCTGTACGTGCTATCAGTCTGTTTTCTGCACCTTATTCAGCAGAAAAATTAGCTCTCAAAATGATTATTTTTCTGCTTCCTGATTGACAAAAAAGGGATTATCAGTAATTGAGCGGACATCATATAGCCTTTCTCAGAAAGATGAGGCATAGGGCATAGGCCAAACCGGGCATAGGCCAAACCGGGCATTGGGCATAGGCCAAACCGGGCATAGGGCATAGGCCAAACCGGGCATAGGGGATAGGCCAAACCGGGCATAGGGCATAGGGCATAGCTCACTTTTGTGATAACCGCTATATGACTTTCAACTACTGCCAACTGACTCCCAACTAATGACTAATGACTAATGACTAATGACTAATGACTACTGCCAACTGCCAACTACCAACTGCCAACTGCCAACTGAATTCAAGCCTGCATCACCACCCGTTCCGGGAGACTGACAATAAAAGTTGAGCCTTTCCCGTCCTCGCTTTCAACGCTAATTTCGCCGCCGAGAATTTGACACAAGCGCTGGCTAATTGTCAATCCCAAACCCGTGCCTCCATACTTCTTGGTAGTCGAAGCATCAGCTTGAGTAAAAGGCTTGAATATCTGTTCTAATTGCTCATTGGTCATGCCAATGCCTGTATCCCTGACTCGAAAAATCAAAACTTGAGAACTGTAGTTTGAACCAGAGTTAAAATCTTTATTTTTCTTTCTTTTCGTCTGTTTAACTTTTCCATTTTTAATTCTTTCGACCTCGATAGTAATAACCCCTTTTTCAGTAAATTTGGCAGCGTTGCTGAGCAAGTTTAGGAGAATTTGCCGCACTTTAGGTTGGTCGGCGTACATTGTGCCGAGTTCGCCTTGGGTTTTCAGCGCTAAAGCATTGCCTTTTTTCTCTACTAGCGGTTGAGCCGTAGTCATCACTTCTTCAATCATTGTCGCTACGTCGAAGTTTTCCAAATAAAGCGTGACGTGGCCGGCTTCTATTTTGGAAATGTCGAGGATGTCGCTGATCATGTCGAGCAAATGTTTGCCTGCGGTTTGAATTTTTTCTAAGTCTGGGAGAAAGTCTTCAGAACCGGAATCTTGAGCATCTTCTTGCAGCATTTCGCTGTAGTTGATGATGGCGTTGAGGGGGGTGCGGAGTTCGTGGCTCATGTTAGCTAGAAATGCACTTTTTGAGCGGTTGGCAGCTTCGGCTGCTACTTTTGCTTCGTGCAAGTCTTCTGTGTATTCCGCTACTCTTTGGATCAGTTCGTTGAGCGAAGTTGCTAGCATTCCCACTTCGTCGGAAGTGGTAACTGGTACTTGCAAGTCAAAGTTCGATTCTTCTGTCACTCGCTGAGCGATCAGGGTAGTGGCTTCTAAGGGGCGGGCGATCGCCCTGCTGGTGTATGCTGCAAGTATCGCTGCGATCGCCGCCGATAGGAACAGAGAACCTACGAGAATCAGGGTTCCGAGTTTTTCTGCTTTCTCGTAGGTTCTAAACGCCTCGTCTGCTTTATTGCCAAAAGTGTCAGCGAGTTTGGCTGAATCCTCGGAAAACTGTGCGAGTTTCAAAGCAGTTTCGCCATCCACAAAATTGTTCAAGTTCCGCCCGAAAGCCTGCCGTTGCTGCGGATTCAAAGCTGATACTTTCGCAGTCGCCAACAATTTTTGTACTTGTTGAAAGTATGATTCTACCGTCTTGCCGTTGACTCTAGCGAACTGTTGCAGCAGTTGGTAGTCTTTGGCAATCTCGGGATTTTTGGTCGGCGGCATGGTTTGCAGTTGTTCCAGGATGCCGCTCATCTGAGCAACGCGGGCGAGGAATTCCGATCGCTCGCGATCGAAAATTTCCGGTTTGTTCACCAGACTCGCCAGCTCTTTCTGGTGAATTCTGACTTCCTGCACCGTATTATTAAGATTAGTTAGGATTTCGGCTTTATCTCGGTCGATCGCCAGTTTTTCTCTAACTTGCTGTTTGTGATAGGATTCTACTCCCCGTCCCGCCACAGCACCCAAAATCGCAATACCAATGACCAAGGCGTATCCGCAGCCGATTTTCTGCCTGATACCCAAGCGGCCCAACAGACTTTTAAACCCTATTTGAGGAGCGTTTTGCAGTTGATTTTTCAAGGCTAAGGTTAAAGACATGGGGAATTTACTCGTCACCCTCAGAGGCACTATCTATATTCTAATTGATGCCTGCGTGAGGGTAAATAAAGTTATGACTTTCAACCGGAATTCGGCAGCTATGGGGTCTTTGCAAGGTTCCACAGCTCGATCGGCTTGACAGTTGGCAGCAGTTATGGTTCAGCCACTATAGCGGTTCTCAAGTGACTGAGGAATTGATCGATTAATCTAAAATTCCTCAATTCCCCAATTTTTCAATCTCAAATCTGTACCAGTACCCGATCGATCCGATACTGGGCTATATAAAAAGCGAGTTATAAGTTGCAAGTTAGCAGTTAAATTCGCGATCGAACAATCCACTCCCCTCGCAACCCACAACTTATCGCTGTTCCTCTACTGACAAAGTTTAAATTGTGCTATTTGAGCAGGAATTTTTGAAGCATTAGGTACGCTAGCAGAGGCAGGAACGAAGATTCCCATGCCGAAACTGCAACCCTCTGCAGTCGTGCATTCTCCAGGCTTAGCGGTGATTTGATATTCGCCTTGGGATGGCGGAGTAAAAGAGATTGACGCCAGTTCCCCTGTCTTTTGACTCGAACCGATTTCTAGACCGTTCGCATCCCTGAGAGTTAGGTTTAAATCCTGGCAATTTCCGTCGCAAGTCGCAACAAAAGTATACTCAGTATCGGGATGCAGCGTGGCTCTAAACGGAGACAAAACTTGCTTGCGAACTTGGCCGAACAATGGCACAAATACTAATTTTTGACCGTTGCTAGAGCGCTGGTCAAATTCTGTTTTTAAGCGACAAACAACCGTTTTTTGGCTTTCGGTCAGTTCTTGAGCGATCGCACTTCCTATAATTGCAGTACCGAGGAGCAAGGAAATGCCCGAAATAACCAGATTTTTGATTTTCATTGATGTTCCCTAAAGTGAATTTTTGGGTGATTGCAATAGACCCCTTTTGGTTGCTGTCTATTGAGTTATCTGGAGCCTATCACATATATTGGGAATTGGCCAAACAGGAAAGGGGGAATGGGGAATGGGGAATGGGGAATGGGGAATGGGGAATGGGGAATGGGGAATGGGGAATGGGGAATGGGGAAT